>NZ_SLXS01000009.1 GCF_004340785.1 Tumebacillus sp. BK434
CCGCCTACATCAACTACTATAACAACTCACGTTTCCAAACTAAATTAAGCGAGCGCTCCCCCGTTGAGTACCGGAAAGCGCTCGCTGCATAATACATGTCCTTTATTACTGTCTACTTGACGGGGCTACGACCAAACGGGGAGTGTCTTTTTCGATCGGCAGGATGCCAAGGCTGCGCATCGGGCCGTGGCGGGCGAGATGAAAGAGGTTGGTGACGAGGTAGCGCGGCGTATAGGGCATGTCGTGTTTCAGCCACCATGTCAGCACGCCGATCAGCGCGGACGTGATGTACTGAACGGCGAGGTCTTTTGGCACCATCAGCTGATCGTCCGAAGCGACGAGCGACTGCATACCGTGCCGGAACTTGGTGTGAAACTCCTCCAAGAGGCGATTGGAGAAGTTCAAGTCGCCTTTTTTGACCAGCATCACTTGGAAGAAGCGGGCATGCACGGCGATCTGTTCAAAAAAATGCACGATGTGCGGGGGCGGGGTGGTGGTCAAAATCACCTCGGGTGTGATCTTCACGTCTCCCATCAATTCGGTCAAAATCTCATCGGTGCTCTGGTCGAGCAGGTCCTGCTTGTCTTTGAAATGCAGGTAAAACGTAGCCCGGTTCAGCCCGGCGCGCTCGGCGATCTCCTGCACGGTGACTTTGTCATAGTCTTTCTCCTCGATCAGCGACACGAGGGCATCGCGCAGCAGCAGGCGGGAGCGTTTGATGCGCGGATCGATCTTTTTTTCACTCGACATGGACGTGCTCCTTGCTGAAGTTTGGCGGGATTTTCGACAGATTCGTGCCTGATGTTGACTACGCGACACGGCGCTCGATGTTGTTGGTTGCGTCTCCTCCGCTTTGCTTTTAGCATACTCAACAGAGGGTCGACTAATCAACATCGTGTTAAATAAGTGTTGCAGGGGGGAGAAGATGAAAAGCTTCGCGCATGTCTTTACGCAGAAATTTTTCTATATCGGATTAGCGGTCGTGCTGCTGGTCGGCACGATCATGGTGTTTGCCAACATGGGCTCGACGGTCAGCCCGACGCCAACCGACTTGCCGGTCGCGCTCGTCGTCGAGGATGAAGGCCAGTTCGGGCAGATGATGGCAGAAAAGATCCAAGGGGTGGAAACGCCGCTGAAGTGGACGCTGCTGGACAGTGAACAGGCGGCGCTCGATGCGCTGGACCGCGAGGAGTATTACGCGGCGGTCGTGCTGCCCCAAGCGCTCAGCGGGCAGTTGGCGACGCTGCAAACGCCTGCGCCCAAGCAGGCTGAAGTCAAGGTGTACATCAACCAGGGCAAAAGCCTCACCGCCGCCAATCTGGCGAACGGCGTGATCGAAAAAATGTTCACCGGCGTCAACGCCCAGCTGCGCGAACAGACGCTGGCCGCCGTGAAACAGCGCGGCAACATGCTGTCGACCGAACTGGCCGCTGTGCTCGCCGCTCCGGTCAAACTGACCAGCACGCCGCTGCACCCGGTCGGCAGCCACAGCGCCAACGGCAACGCACCGGCCGTGCTGACCCAGCTCGTCTGGTTCTGCTCGATGATCGGCGCGGTGCTGATGTTCCTCGCCGCTTCGAAAAACGCGGAAGGCAAAAGCCGCTTCGCCGTGCTGCTCGGCCAGATGCTCGCCGGGATCTTCGTGATCGTCGTCGGCGTGCTGACGGTGCTCGGCCTTGCGACCGGGATCTTGGGGCTGGAGCTGTCCGATTTCTGGCAGGTCGCTCTGTTCTTGATGTTTGCAGGCTATTGTTTCTTCCTGCTGCAGACGACGCTGCTGTCGTGGATCGGACTTGGCGGCATGCCGATCTTGGTCCTCATGTTCTTCTTTGGCGCTCCGGTGCTCAGCCTGCCCAAAGAGATGCTGCCTGTGATCTCGCAAGACTGGCTCTATTCCTGGCTCCCGCTGCGCTTCAGCGTGGACGGTCTGCGCGACATCCTCTATTTCGGCAACGGCGACAATCTGGCCGATCCGATGTGGACGCTGGGCTGGATCGGAGCTGCCGGTGTTGTCCTGATTCTGGCTTCTTCCATCAAAAACGGGCTTGCGAACAAGCGAGCCGATCTGGTATCCTCGAAGTAACTGTAAGGGAAAGGTGGATTGGTTTTACGGACATGGACACTTTGTTTGTATTCTAATAGCCCCGCATGAAGGAAACATAGGGTGTAGAATGCAAACGCGGCCTGCGAAAACGGCAGGCGGCGAGTAAGGGAGTAGTCTGTCTACTTTCGGAGACTCGCAGTGTGAACCATGTGCCGACGAACCGATTCGCCTTGCAACGGGGAATCTGTCTGTTTTGCCGTGGGCGCATCTGCACCCACGGTTTTTTTGTATGTAGGGCTCTGTTGTCAAATCTGCCAAACAGGGAGTGACCTACAGCAATGATGGTACTTTTACAAGCACATGAGTTGTACCGGTCGATCGGTACAAAGGAATTGATTCAACACATCGATCTGGAGATCAGAAGCAAGGACCGCATCGGCCTGATCGGGCCGAACGGGGAAGGAAAATCGACGCTGATGCGCCTGCTCGCCGGGATCGATGAGCCGGAAGGAGGCACGCTGCTCAGCTCCTGCCGCATCGGCTACATCCCGCAGTCGCTGGAAGGGGAAGGGAGTCTGAAGGTAAGCGATTGGTTCGTGCGCCAAGACGTGCTGCCGAAGCCGGAGATCGCCAAGGAACTCGGCATCGGCGACCACGTCTGGGAGCGGCCCGTCGCTAGCTTGAGCGGCGGGGAGCAGACCAAGATCGCGCTGCTCGCCGCGCTCAGTCTAAGCCCGGAGCTCTTGCTGCTCGACGAGCCGACCAACCACCTCGACCTCGATGCGGTGCGCTGGCTGGAGAAAACGCTGAAGAAGCTCAAGATCGCGCTGGTCGTCATCTCGCACGACCGCCGCTTCCTCGACGAAGTGACGAACACCACCTGGGAGCTGAAAAAAGGCAAGCTGACCGCCTATCCCGGCAGCTACACGTCGTACGCGGCGTGGGTGGAGAGCGAGCGGGAGCGCATCGAGCAGGAGTACAGCGATTATTTGAAAGAAAAGGGCCGGCTCGAAGACGCGATCACCCGCAAGATGCAGTGGGCCGCCAAAGGCGACAAAGGGCGCAAAGCGACCGACTCGTTCGCCCGCCACCTGAAAGCGATCGACAAAGCGCGCGTCTTGAAAACGCACAGCACCGTCAAGGCGATGCAGCGCCGCCTCGACGACCTCGAACCGGAGGAGAAGCCGGAACAGCGCCTCGTCGCCAACGTACGGTTTCTTGAGATCGCCCAGTCGGAGCGCCCCGTGCTGGTGCGCGGCGAAGAGATCTCGTTTGGCTACGGTGACCGTAAGCTGCTGTGCGATGTGAATTTCGAAGTGGAAAAACACGACCGGATCGCCTTGATCGGCCCGAACGGCGCCGGCAAAACGACGCTGCTAAAAATGTTCACCGGCGAGCTGGAGCCGCAGCAAGGACAGCTGCGCGTGACGCCGACGGCGAACTTGGGCTATTTCGACCAAGTCTTCGCCACGCTGAACCTCGAGCGCAGCCTGCTCGACGACCTGCTCCAGCTGGACGGCATGGACCGCACCACCGCGCGAGTGTTCCTCGGCAGCTTCCTGTTCCGCGACGATGAAGTGTTCCGCAAGCTGTCCACGCTCAGCTACGGCGAACGCGTGCGCTACGTGTTCGTCAAGCTGATCCTCGCGCGCACGAACACGCTGGTGCTCGACGAGCCGTCCAACCACTTGGACATCGTGACGCGGGAAAAAGTGGAGGAAGCGCTCTCCGGCTACCCCGGCGCGGTGATCTGCGCCTCGCATGACCGCTATTTCCTCGAACAGCTGACCAACAAAGTCTGGGAGCTGCGCGACGGCAAGCTGACCGTGCACCCGTACGGCTTCCGCGAGTATTGGGAGCGTCAGCAGCAGGATCAGAAACAGCAGAGCAGGCAGCAGAAGCAGGACGGCAAGAGCGCCAAGAAGATCAACAATCAGCAGCTGAAAGACGAGATTCTGCAGATCGAAAACCGCCTTGCCCAGCTGACATGGGACCTGACCACCGTGGTCGAGGAGGCGAAAAAGCAGGAGCTCGACCGCGAATTCATCGACCTCAGCCGCCGCCGCAACGGGCTGCGCGCCGAATTGAACGGGTAGCAGGGCTTGAACTTAGAACGGCGAATCAGTACGGGCAAGGGGTAAGATTTTGGAGGTGCACGATGAAACAGAAAGTGGGTGCGGCACTGTTAGCCGCGCTGATGCTCACCGGCGTGCCGACTGCGGCCGGCGCTGCCGATCCCGGCGTTGCGCCGAGCACGCAGACGGTGCTGGGCCGGACGGTGCAGCTGGTGTATATCAACCTGAACGATCCGAACCTTGAAGTCAAAGCGGTCTCGGCAGAAAACAAAGTCGGCGAGACCGAGCCTTTGTCCGCGCTGGCCACTCGCAACGGCGCATTGGCGGCGATCAACGGCGGTTACTTTAACGCCTATTCGGACGGACAGCCGCTTACGGTGGTGCGCACGAACGGGAAGTTTGTGCACAACGGCAGTTTTGGCGCGGTGTTTGGCATCAATGCGCTAAACAAGCCGTTTTTCGGCCGGATGTACCCGACGATCGAAGGCAGCACGGGCGGCTCGTGGAGCTGGCCGAACAACTGGACGGCGTGGGGCATCAACCACTACTATGACAACGCCAGCGCGATCTCGATCCTGACGCCCGACGCGAAAAAACGCACGCTGCCGGCCAGCGGCAAGACGGTGGTCGTGCAAAACGGCGTGGTCAGCAAGATCGTCAGCGGCGACACTGCGATCCCGGCGAACGGCTATCTGGTGCATTTTGGCGCCAATGTGCTGTCGTCGGCCAATGCGTTCAGCGTGGGGGAGCAGGCGTCGTACAAGATCAGCTACCGCAGCTCGGCGGGCAAACCGATGAACGTCGATGCGGTCGGCAACATGATGGGCGGCGGCCCGCTGCTCGTTTCGGGCGGGGCGGTGGTGGTCGATCCGGCTGCCGAAAAGTTTACCGATCCCAAACAGACGTCGCGCGACTCCCGCTCGACCCGCACCTTTATCGGCTGGCGTTCTGACAACCGCCTCGTCTTCGCCACGGTGCCCAACGTGTCGGTCTACGAGCTGGCCGATGTCGCCAAAGCGCTGAACATGACGCATGCGGTCGGCATGGACAGCGGCGCGACGGCCGGCCTCTACGCCAACGGCAGTTATCTGACCACGCCGGGCCGCGAAGTGCCGAATGCGGTGGTCGTGCGCAAACGCGACGCGTCATCGGTCAACATGTCCGGCTATGTAGACGTCTTCCAGGACCACTATGCGTATCAGGCGATCGCCAACCTGAAACAAAAAGGCGTGATGGGCGGCGAAGTCGTCGGCACGTCGCGCTTCTTCAACCCGAGCAAGACGATGACCCGCGCCGAGCTGGCCGCGGTGCTGACCCAAGCGTTCGCCTTGCCTGCAGGCCAGCATGCGTTCCGCGATGCCAAAGGCGCGTGGTATGACAGCTTTGCCGGTGCGGTCGTCAGCGCCGGGTACATGGCCGGTTATTCGGCAACTGAGTTTGGCGGCAATGACGCGGTGACGGAGGAGCAGGTGATCGCCATCCTTGCCCGCATCCTCGCCAAACACGGCGTCCCGGCCACGCAAAAAGACCTCTGGCTGCAAAATCCCCCCAGTTCCTGGGCGGAAAAAGACGTGCACCTCGCGATCAAGCAGGGCCTGCTCGTCGATGCGTTCGGCGACAAAGCGTTCCTGCCGAAAGACCAGGCACAGCGCGCCGGCGTTGCGGTGCTGCTCGACCTCGCGATGAAAAAGATCGGCAAATGATGAAGAACTGAAGTTTGTTGCAGCCACCCGCTCCGTTTCGGAGGGGTGGCTTTGTTCATATATCGAAATGATAGATACAACATCTAAAGGTTTTTCGGAAAATGGAAATGATTTAGAAAATAATCAAATTTTACTGTTGTCAAAAGGTGCTTCGATTTACCTATCGAAAGAATAGTACTGTTATCCTAAATTTAACTTCTCGATCCGGGAAAATAGTTTGAAAAGGAGACAGGAGACGCATGGGTAAAAAGAAGTGGGCACGCAAGCTGACATCGCTTGTCCTGAGTGCCGCAGTGCTCGTCTCGCCGCTTGTACCGGACAGTTCCGGGCAAGTTCAGGCAGCTTCTGCCGCGGAGTGGGATCCGCTGCTGGAATGGCTGCCTGGGAACGGGCAGAATTTCGACCCGGCTACGCAGTTGCAGCGCGGGTTGCAAGGACCGGGGCAGGCGATGGACAATCTGGCCGTCTCGCCGGTCACGGAAGCGGAAGACATGCAGCCGACTGCGCCGGAAGACCCGGTTGATGTGACGACCGGGGCGCTGATTTTGAAAGAAGTCGATTTTGCCTATTCGACATTCGGGCCGCCGCTGACGCTTGAGCGCTCGTACTCGACGAAACTGGCCGGGACCCGGTCGATTTTCGGACATGGGTGGTCGATTCCGCAAGACCGCTATTTGCAGATGTACGATGAATTTGCCATCGCCGACGTGCACGGGAACGGGACGCGGGAGAACTACAAGTTTACCAAATCCAATCCGGATATCGAGTTCGTTGAAAGCTACGACGACGATCCGAAAATCTACTATCCGCTGCACCTCGGCAGTTATGCCCCGGCCGATGCGGACAGCCAAAAAGAGCTGCGCCGCCGCGGTCCGACCGACTACCTGATCTGGGACCCGGAGAATGGGTACGCCTACGCGTTCCACGGGTACAAAGCCCCGTGGCGCGACGGGCAGTCTCCGAAAGCGGGCAAACTGATGCGCTATGCGGACCGCACCGGTTTGACGATGTGGATCGATTATGACGAGCAGGGACGGCTGAAAAGTTTCAAGGGCAACACGCCGCCCAAGCTGACCTTTGGCTATACCGGGAACAGCCCGCTCGTCACTTCGGTCAGCGACAACGGAGGGCTGACCTCTCGTTACTCTTACGACGGAGCGGGCAATCTGACCGGAATCACCCGCCCGGACGGCTCGACGCTGCAAATGACGTATGACAGCGAGCACCGCATGACCTCGCGCTCCGAAAACGGCGTCAAGACCGTGTACGTGTACACTGGAGGCAAAGTGACGGCGATCAAAGACGGTCTGGACCGCACGATCTACTCCTACCGCAATGAAAGCAACAAAGTCACCCGCACCGATGCGGATGGCAACACGCTCGTCTACACAGTCGAAGGAGGCAAAGTCAGCCAGACCGTTGACTCCAAAGGTGTGCAGATGACATTCAACGCGGAAGGAAAAGTCGCTGCCATCAAAACGAACAAAGGGACGACCACCTTTGCCTATCAAGGCGATGTGACGCTGCGCACCGACCCGTTAGGCCGCGTGACGCGCATCGAGAACCACCCCGTTTTTGAAAAGCCGACCCGTGTCGTCGAACCGGGCGGCGCGGAGTGGCGCTACACCTACAATGAAAAGGGAACGTTGACCTCGGTCACCGATCCGAAAAACCGTGTCACCCGCCATGAGCTCGACCCGTTCTGGCAAGTGACGATGAAGACCGTCGACCCCTCGGGGCGCGGGATGCAGTATGACTACAACAACCCGTTTGCCAAAGTGTCCGAAGTCGTCAACGCCAAAGGCGAGATGACACGGTACACGTACGACAACTCGATGCGCCTGACCCGCGTCGACTACCCGGGCGGACGCAGTGTTCTCGTGGAGTACAGCGGAGGCAGCCGCAACCCGTCGAAGGTCCGCGGGCCGCTTGGCAGCGAGAAGCGATTTGTCTATGACAAAGGGCGCCTGATGGAGACGATCGACGAGGCGGGGGAGGGCACGAAATATCGTTACAACGCCTTGGGCCAGGTCAATCAGATGACCGCACCGGGCAACCTTGTCACCTCCTACACCTACACGGCGATGGGAAATATCGCGAGCATCACCTACCCGGACGGACGGCAGGTGCAGTACGACTGGGCACAAGGACGCCTGAAATCGAAATCGGGCAAAGGCATCGCATCGGCTGAGTATCAGTATGATGCGTACGGGCTGGTCACCGGCGTCAAGACAGCAGCAGGCACCACCGTCTACGAACGCGACGCAATGGGGCGGGTGATCGGCGTCACCACACCGGGGCAGCACAAGACCCAGTATGCGTACAACGCAGCCGGCCACGTGGAAAAGGTTACCGACGCGCTGGAGCGCAGCGTCACCTATACGTACGACGTGTACGGTAACGTGCTGACCAAAACCGACCCGCTCGGAGACATCACCAAGTACGCGTATGACGAATGGCAGCACCTGTCCTCGGTCACCGATCCAAAGGGGCGCGTTACTTCGTACACCTACGATGTATTGGGGCGCGTATTGACCGTCACCGACCCGGAGGAGCGCATCACGGAGTATGCGTATGATCCGATGGGCAACGTGCTGGAAGCAAAGAACGGAACGCTCGTCACCACCTACCAATATGACGAGGCGGGGCGTCTGATCACCCAAACCGACCCTGCAGGCGGAGTCACGGGGTACAAGTATGACAAAAAAGGCAGGGTCGTTGAAAAAATCGATCCGGGCGAGAAATCAACCACCTATACCTATCATCCGACCGGGCTGCCGGCGAGCAAGACCGATACGCTCGGCAGAACCTACCAGTTTCAATACGATCCGGCCGGCCGACTGATCGAACTGCTCGATCCGCGCGGGCACAGCACCTTGTTCCGCTACGATTTAGAAGCGCGCACGGCGGAAGTGATCCGCGACGAAGGCATTTCGAAACTGCACCGCTATAATGCGGCAGGCAACCTGATCGAAGTCACCGATGAAAACGGGCATGCCACACAGTACACCTACGATGCTGACCAGCGGCTGACGCAGGTGGAGACACCGCTTGGCAAGACGCAGTACCGTTACGACGCGCTGGGCCGGTTGACGGAGGAGATCGACCCGCTCAACCATGCGACCGCCTACGCCTACGATCCGTTGGGCCGCGTCACCGACGTTACCGATCCGTCCGGTGCGGTGACTTCCTACAACTACGACCCGCTCGGGCTGTATGTGGAAGAAAAGCTGCCGAACGGGAAGACGAACCGCTATGAGTACAACAAAGTGGGCGAGCTGCTCTCTTTCCGCGACGCAGAAAATGGCGTGACCTTGTACAAATATGACGAATTGGGCCGTTTGCTGGAAAAGACCAACCCGCGCGGCCACACAGCCAGCTACGAATATGACAAGTTGGGACGGCTGACCACCCTGACCGATCCCAAAGGCTATACAACCACCATGACCTACGACAAAACGGGCAACCTGCTCACGCGCACCAACGCGCTCGATCATGTGTGGAGCTACACCTACGACGCAGCGGGCCGCCTGACCACCGTCACCGACCCGATGGCGCAAACGACAGCTTATGCGTATGACGAAAACGACAACCTGACCGGGATCACCGACGTGATGAAGCGTCAGACTTCGTTTGCGTATGACGTTTTGAACCGCCTGATCGAGCAAACCGACACCGGCGGCACCAAAACGCGCTACGTCTATGACAAAGTGGACAACCTGATCCAAGAGATCGACCAAGCAGGCGATCCGGTCCTCTACGCCTATGACGAGCTGAACCGTCTGGTCAGCATCACCGACCGTGAAGGGAATACGACGACGACCGTATACGACGCAGCAGGCCAAGCTGTCGAAACCACCGACGCCAACGGTGCGAAAACGCGCTATGGCTATGACGCATCCGGACGTCTGACCCAAGTGACCGATGCGTTGGAAAAAGTGACATCCTACCGCTATGATGCGATGGGCAACGTGCTCGAGCAGACCGACCCGCTCGGCCACACCATGTCCTGGACATTTGACGGCTTGTCCCGCGTGACCTCGGAGAAAGACGGGCTGGGCAACACCACATCCTTCCGCTACGACGGGGCGGGCAACCTGACCACCCGCATCGACGCGGCAGGCGAGAGCACCACGTATGTCTACGATGAGCGCCAACTGCTCACCGGCATCAACAGCCCGAGCGGCACCGCCAGCTTTGCTTACGATGTGATCGGACGCCTGACTGGCGCGTCGAACCGGGCTTCTGAAGAAACGTTTGCTTACGACAAATTGGGGCGCATCACCTCGGTGACCAACAAGCGCCTTGGCAAATCGATTTCCTACGCGTACGATGCGATCGGCAACAAAACTGCCATGACCGACTCCGACGGCCGCACGACATCCTACACCTTTAACGAGCGCGATCAGGTCCGCACCGTCACCGATCCGGAAGGTTTTGTCACGAGTTACGAATACAACCCGTTCGGACAGGTGCAAAACATCCGCGGCGGCGATCTGACCACGACCGCATATGAATATAACAAAAACGGCTTCGTCACCAACATTCATACCACGAATGCGAATGGCGTCTTGGAGAGCCTGAGTTACACCTACGATCGCCTGGGGAACCTCCTGAACCAAACCGAAGCGGACGGGGCTGTCACGAAGTTTGCCTACGACGAGCTGTCCCGCCTTGTGGAAGCCGTCTACCCGATTGAAAAAATCGAAGCGATCCGCGACACCTACTACACTCCGCCGCTCAACAAACTGGTTCCGTCCGCAGCCAAAGGCGGCAACGGGAACGGCAATGGCGGAGAGGTCAAAACGCCGGGCAACGGAAATGGTAATGGCAACAATGGCAACAATGGCAACAATGGCAACAATGGCAACAATGGAAATGGCAATGGCAATGGCAATGGCAATGGCAATGGCAATGGCAATGGCAATGGCAATGGCAATGGCAATGGCAATGGCAATGGCAATGGCAATGGAAAAGGCCCGCAAGACAAAGGCCCGGGCAAAGGAAACGGCTATGCGTATGGCAAATACAAGAACAGAAGCAACAACACGTACGAACCGGAGACCCTGCAAGAGCTTGGCTATCCGCCGAACTACGTGCCGGAAGATCCCGATTTCTTCCTGAATCCGGTGGAGCGCGTCACCTACACCTACGATGCGGCAGGCAACCGCACCACGATGACCGACGACTACGGTCAAGTGACCTACCGCTACGATGCGGCCAACCGCCTGATCGAAGCGGACGGGGAAACGTACTCGTATGACGCCAAAGGCAATCTGACCTCGAGAACGACCGAACACGGTCCGGTCAACTACGCCTACAACGCGGACAACCAACTGACCAAAGTGTCGTATGCGGATCAGACGTATGTCCAATACGACTACGACGCCTTTGGCCGCAAAGTCTACCGCCAAGAGCAGTTCTACGACCTGAACGGCCCCGGAGCTTCGATGGGCGGAAACAACGGAGCAGCAACCGGCAAAGAGAAAAATCCCAACCCGGGCAACGGCAAAGGCAACGCCTACGGACACGACAAGAACCAAGGCAGCGAAGGCAATGGTGGAGTGATTAAAAACTATCACCTCAAGCAAGAGACCACCCGCTACCTCTACGACGGGCTTGCCCTGCTCAACGAGTACAACGGCAGCGACAACGAGCTTTTCGCCTACTATGCGCGAGGCGAGCAGGATCAGGTGATCTCCCGCAAGATGTTCGGCTTCCAAGGGCGCAAAGAGCAAGGGTACTTAGGCAACCTGCGCGACCGAGGACACCAGCTGTTCTACCACTACGATGTGGCGGGCAATGTCACCGACCTGACCGACCACACGGGCAGCGAAGTGCTGAAATACCGCTACGACGCATTTGGCGGGGTGTTCACCCAGCTGTGGAACCCGTACAACCAAGTCGGTCTCACCGGCAAGACCTACGACATCAAAGCCAGCCTGATGGACTACAGCGCCCGCTGGTACAGCCCGGTGAACGGACGCTTCACCACGCAGGACACCTGGCCCGGGTACCTCGACGACCCGCAATCGCAAAACCGCTACATCTATACCGTGAACAACCCGCTCAAATACGCCGACCCGACCGGCCACATCTTCTGCAGCATCCAAATCGGAGACTGCGACATGAGCATTGAAGACCCTCCACCGCCCGCATCCGGAGGTGGAAGTGGAGGTGGAGGTGGAACGGGAGGCGGGGGCAACCCCGGAGGCGGAGGCATCTTCGATCCGGTCGACCCGGACCCGATCCCCGATGAAGAGCTGGAAAGAATCATCCGGGAGCAGATCCGGCAACAGCGAATCAATGACTATGCGAGCAGTTCAGGCTCCATACCGCTCGAAAGCATGTCCCGAACCGAGAAGCTCACGATGCTCTACCTGTTGACAGCATCGGGACAGTACAACGGTAATCTCTCGATGCAAGACAACATGGAGGCAACTGGCCTTTATCTCAACCAATCGTTCGGCAACTACGACGACCGCACGATCCAAAGAGCGATCGGCCTGCAGATGGAAGCGAACGAGCGCCAGCAATACTGCCAATCCGGCCCGGGACTCAGCACCCAAGAATGCCAGTTCTACAACGGCATGCAACTGATGATCGGCGTCCAAGGAATGCAAGCTTCCGGCGCAGGGAATCTGTCGCCCCGCACCTACCAACCGCCCGACCCAACCCCGATTCAGCCGGATGCGAAGACAAGGGTGCTCAAGCCGGCTGCTCAGCCTGTTGGGGGGACACCAAAAGCTGGGGCAGGAAATCTTATTAAGGATAGTTCTAGCTATAAGGAATTAGCTAAAAACCATAGTGCAGAAGATCTGATTAGAAATTTAGAGAAAAATGGATGGACAAAAGTGGTTGATCCTCCGAGAAGTGCAAGAAGCGGTGAAGCAATAAAATTTACTAATCCTGAAAATGGAGACGCAATACGAATTATGCCAAATCCCGCAGACGGAAAGCCATATTTTAAGGTTCAAAATAAGGGTGGGGGATGGCTTGATGAGTTTGGTAAATTCCCATCAAATGCGACAAAACAAGAATTAAGAGATTTAACGCACTTTTATTTTGGCAAGTAGAGGGGGTAATGTAGTGATTATTGCAAATGGTTTTGGCGAGATATTCGATACTTTAGACTTTACGGATAGCATAGTTGAGCAAATAAGCTGGGAAAACGATTTACTAGATTTAGTATTAACTGTCGATTATTACTTCGATAGTGGTGAATGTAATTTATTGAAGATTAGGTTTAAAGACTGTCTGAAAGCTGATTTTTTGCTGACAGATAACTTGTTAAGTATTCAGGAGGAGGAAAAGCGCTCATACAGCATGAGTTGGTATACCATTCAAAATTACAGACTTGTCAAGGATAGTGACTTCATAAAAAAATGTAACAGACCAGATTTATTGCACATTGAAATCTATACAGTAGACCAAGAGGTACCATGGCTTTCGATTGTTAGCAAGGGAGTAACAGTAGAGAAATTTAGTGAGTAAAAACTACTCAATTTATTGATGGTGTATGCCAGAACATAGGTGGGCGAAGTCACCTTTATACCAAAATTTCAACAAATTTCATGTATTGTTAATTTTTTAACCACCAACACCTCAAGAAGCAAATTGCTACTTGAGGTGTTATAACTTTTTTTCAAAACCAGCCTGATGGACTACAGCGCCCGCTGGTACAGCCCAGCGAACGGCCGCTTCACCACGCAGGACACCTGGCCAGGGTACATCGACGACCCGCAATCGCAAAACCACTACATGTATACAGTGAACGACCCGCTCAAATACGCCGACCCGGACCCGATTTCCGATGAAGAGCTGGACCGAATGATCCAAAATGCTTACGATGGCCTACTTGTTCATCGCACCAGGCATTTACCTCAACCAACCACTCGTCAATGACCGAGTACCAGAAATAAGTAATGAGTACGTAAGGTTTTATACGATCAACTCCTGGAAGTATCTCGGCAAAGACAAACCAAACTATCCCTATCGTTTCCACTAAACGCAGAGCCATAAAAAGACCCCCGCCACAGCGAATTGGCGGGGGTTTTCAAGATGGAAAAAGGAAAGTGGTGGTGCTCGTGTTGCGGTGGTGCTATGTTACTGGACCATCGGGAGCATTTCCAGCAGGTCCTGCTCCGGAGTGGTCACAAGCTTCAAACCAAAGTTGTCGACCAGCACGTTCATCACGCCTTCGGAGATGAACTCCGGCGGCTTCGGACCGATGCGCACGTCTTGGATGCCGAGCGAGAAGAGGCCGAGGAGAATCGCGACCGCTTTTTGCTCGAACCAGGAGAGCACGATCGAGACCGGCAGTTCATTGACCGGCACGCCGAACGCATCGGAGAGGGCGAGCGCAATTTTCACGGTCGAGACCGAGTTGTTGCATTGGCCGAGGTCGATGTAGCGCGGGATGGTGCCGTCGATGGTGCCGAAGTCGATGTCGTTAAAGCGGAACTTGCCGCAGGAAGTGGTCAGGATGACCGTGTCTTGCGGGAGGCTCTGTGCCAGTTCCCGATAATAATTGCCGCCCGGGCCCGGTGCGTCACAGCCTGCGATGACGAAGAAGCGGCGGATCTTGCCTGCTTTGACCGCTTCGATGATCTCCGGGGCGAGACCGATCACAGTTTCATGATGGAAACCGGTTGTCAGCGTGAGATCAGATGCGATGTCCGCCGGCGCGAGCGAAAGCGCTTTTTCAATCAGAGGAGAGAAGTCATCGTTTTCGATCTTTGCAACGTTTTCGAGACCGGCCACTTCGTAGGAGAAGAAGCGGTCCGCATAGGTGCCGCGGATCGGCATGACGCAGTTGGTGGTTGCAAGGATCGCGCCGGGGAACTCTTCGAACAGTCGGCGTTGGTCGTACCAGGCTTTGCCGATGTTGCCTTTCAGGTGGGTGTATTGTTTGAGCGCCGGATAACCGTGCGCGGGCAGCATTTCCGAATGGGTGTAGATGTTGATGCCGGTGCCTTCGGTCTGCTTGAGCAGCTCTTCGAGCGCATACAAGTTGTGGCCGGTCACGACGATCGCGTGGCCTTCGATCTTGTTTTGCGAGACGGTGACCGGCTCTGGAATGCCGAAGTGCTTGGTGTGCGCTTCGTCGAGCATTTCCATCACGCGGATCGCCGCCGAGCCGACTTTCATCGCCATGTCGATGTGCTCTTGCAGGTTGAAGTTGGAGTTGGTCAAGGTCATGTAGAGCGCTTCATGGGTGATGCGGTTGACCTCTTCATCATAATAGCCAAGCTGGCGGGCATGAGTGGCGTACGCTGCGATGCCTTTCAGCGCAAAAATCATGGTGTCTTGCAAGGATGCGATCGCTTCGTTTTTGCCGCAGACGCCGATAACTTTGCAACCGCCTTTTGCCGTTTGTTCACATTGGTGGCAGAACATGGTGTGCAGCCTCCCGTCGTTGTTTTCTTTGATGTCTTCAGTATAGGAGCCGGACGGGTCGATTCGGTATCGGGAGATTCCCCGAAATGAGGGAGGAGATTCCCTGAACGATTTGTCTGGAGGAGATTGACAGAAAGAATGGATTTGAATATTATCTAATTAGACAATATTCGAATTAGATGCGTATCAAATCTGTGAGGTGAGGAAAGATGCAGACGGATTGGCGGATTCCTTTTCAAAACAGGGGCTTTGCCTGGCTGTTCGGCGGACAGTTGATCACAGCGCTGGGGACGTGGTCGAGTTACATTTTGATCCCGCTGCTGGTCTACCGGATGACCGGCGACCCGGTGGCGGTGGGGATCTTGATCTCCTGCCGGCTGTTGCCGTTGATCGTGCTGGCCCCGCTGGTCGGGAAGGTGATCGGGCAGCGCTCGCTGCTGCGGGTGATGATCGAGTCCGATCTGGTGCGGGCGGTGGCGATGCTGGGGTTTTTGTGGATCGACACGCCGCTGTACATGTACCTGCTGACGATCGTGATCTCGTCGGCGACAGCGTTTTTTAATCCGGGGAAGTTCGCCTTGATCCCGTCCTTGGTGCCGCAGGAGGTGCTGGCCCGGGCGAACTCGTACATCGGCGCGGCGAATCAGCTGATGATGCTGATCGGGCCGGCGCTAGGCGGCGTGACGTTTGCGTTCTTCGGGATGCAGGCGGGGATCGTGTTCAGCGCGCTGACCTTTCTGGTCTCCGCGCTGATGCTGATGCGGATCAAGGTGCGAAAGGCACCTTCTGCTGAGATGGAAGGAGAAGAGCGGCAGAAGCGGACGTGGCGGCAGCAGGCAGCGATCTTACAGAAGCTGTGGAGCCGCAAGATGCTCTTCTTTCTCTTGCTGGGGACGATGATCTCGAACTTGGGGTATGGCGGGGCGCTGAATGCGCTGTTTCCGGTGCTGGCGGAAGATCTGTATGCGGATGCGGAGATCGCCTATGGCTACATCATGTCGGCGCTTGGCGGTGGCTTGATGCTGGGGACGCTGCTCGGACCGAATCTGCAAAAGCGCTTTGCGCCGCTGCGGGTGTACGCAGTAGCGATGGTGGCCGCTTCGATGTGCGTGCTGGGCTTCGGCTCTGCACAGACGCTGTGGGCGGCGCTCCCGCTGGTCTTTATGCTGGGGATTGGCAACGGGCTGGAGGATAACGCGTCGGTGACGTACGTGCAGCAGGAGACGGCAAGCACGGGGGATACGGCCGATGTGTTTTCGGTCGATCAGGCGCTGGCTTCGATCGGCACGATCACCGGCATGGCCTTGGCGACGACGTTTGCGGCGCTGTTCGATGCGCATCAGGCCGTGCAGATGCTCAGCCTGTGTCCGTTTGCGATCGGGATCTTGATCGGGCTGTTGCAGTTGATGCCAGATCGCGCCATAAAAAAGAACCTTGGACAGTAGCCAAGGTTCTTTTTGTTTAGCCTAAAGCCTGTTCGAGGTCGGCGATCAGGTCGTCGGCGTGCTCCAGCCCGACCGACACGCGGAGCAGGTTGCGGGGCGTTTGGCTGTGCGGGCCTTCGATAGATGCGCGGTGTTCGAGCAGGCTTTCTGTACCGCCAAGCGAGGTGGCGCGGGTGAAAATCTGCACGTTCGCCGCCACGTTCATCGCCGCTTCGGCACCGCCTGCGATCTGCACAGACAGCATGCCGCCGAACCCTTTCATCTGCCGGGCGGCGACCTCATGGCCCGGGTGGTCGGCGAGTCCGGGGTAAAAGACGCGCTCGACGCGGGGATGCCCGTGCAGATAAGCGGCGACCCGCGCAGCGTTATCAGAATGGGCGCGCATGCGCCAGGGCAGGGTCTGTATCCCGCGCAGCACCAGCCAGCAGTCGAACGGCGACGGCACGGCGCCGCCCGCGCCTTGGAGAGTTCGGATACGGGCGGTGAACTCATCTTCGGCATTCGCGACCAATACGCCGCCCAGCACATCGCTGTGCCCGCCGAGATACTTGGTGCTGGAATGCAGGATCAGATCGGCCCCCAGCAAAAAAGGCGACTGGAGCAGCGGCGTGGCCCAGGTGCTGTCGACGATCACGCGCGCCCCGGCCTGATGCGCGATGGCGGAGACGGCGGCGATGTCGGTGATCTTCATCAGCGGATTGGACGGGGTCTCGATCCAGACCAGTTGCGTGTTCGGGCGCAGCGCCGCCTGCACCGCGTCCAGATCGCTCAGGTCGAGGAAGCTCGCTTCCAGCCCCCAGCGGGCGAAGAGGTCTTGCAGCTGCAGTTTCGTACCATAATACACGTCTTCCGGCGCGATCACATGGGCGCCGGGGGCGAGCGCCTGAAACACGCTCATTGTCGCCGCCGAGCCGGACGCAAAGGCGATGGCGGCGGCACCTCCTTCTAACGAACAGAGACATGCTTCCAGCGCCGCGCGATTGGGGTTGGCGCTGCGTGAATAGATGTACCCCGACGGGAAGCTTCCGTCCGCTTCCCGCTCAAACGTTGTCGACAGATAGATCGGCTGAGCGACCGCGCCGGTCGCCGCATCCGCCTTGCGCCCCGCATGCACCGCCCGCGTTTCGAAACGCAGCTCCTCTTTCACACTAGTTCCTCCCTCACTACAGATAGCGCGCATCCAGCACTCGATAGGCGCGCTGCACCGCTTTGAACACAGCCGCATCGCCGCCTTGGTCGGGGTGGTGCTGCGCGGCCAACTCCCGATACTTCTTTTTCACATCCGCCCAGGAGGCGCTCGCCGTCAGACCCAGCACATCGTAGGCGAGCAGGCGGTTCTCTTCCGCATCTTCCCGCTCTGAGGTCGTGCGGCGCACTTCGGTGTGGGAGATCGCCATCTCGAGGTCGGCGATCCGTTCCGCCCGCCGTTCCGGCGACATCCGCGCCCACAGCCGCACCACGTCGGGGTTGTCGATCTCGACGAGCAGCATCAGGTGAGACAGGGCAGGGAGGCTTTTCAACAGTTCGGCCGTCAAGCGTCCGCCTTTGATCAGCAGGCGGATCGTGCGGGCGTCTTCCGGGGGCAGTTGCTGCCACCACTTCGCGGCGCGCCGGTCGGCCACATCTTCCAGCAGGTGCTGCAGGTCGCCCTGCCACTGCAGCAACTGTCCGTGCAGCTTGAGCAGCTCGGAGTCGGACAACGCCTCCAGATCGGTGTTCGCCAACTTGCGTAAGGATTCATCCAGCATGAGCTGCGGCTCCTCTCCGTTCTAAGAACTTTCCATTATCTTACCACAGGGCGGCATAAGTTTCGAATGGAGGGACAAAGAATAGATTTTATAGTTGACTTTAAGTAAAACCACTGGTATAAATATTTTCACAGGTTAAATTATGTTTATAATTATACGTAGATATAAATGTTCAAGGTCAATTGCGTAAATATCTTGCAAAGAATTGGCAAACCAAGACCCAGGAGGGACTCTCATGACCGCACCGCATGACGTATGTAAGAACTCCGTCTTCCTGAGCGAAGACGTCAAATCGGAACTCAACCGGACGCTGCACGACTATTTTGCGATCATCCGCAGCCTGTTCCAAGCACAAAACATCCCGGCCGTCGTCTACACCGGCGGTTCGCTGGCCCGCCGGGAGCCGTCGGTCAGATGGACGGAAGACGGGGAGCTGCGCTTGTTCTCCGACATCGATTTTGTCGTGCATACACCGCTTGAGCATCAGCAAGATCTGTGGCTGAAGCATCTGGAGTCGTATTTGAAACAGCACTATCCGCAGTTCAACTCGACGGTGGCGCTGGTCTCCGATCTCAGCAACGCCAGCGGCTTTTTCGCGCGCGACATCCGCTTGGCGCAGAGCTTCCCGATCTATGCGTCGTTTCAGGTCGAGCCGGTCGACCGGGATGCGTTCGACCCGACGCAGATGTTTAACGTGATGGTGCATCAGATCTCGAACACGTTCCTGCACCCGCAGTGGAGCGGGCTGAGCAAAGGGGCGTATTTCCGCCCGGAGGCGCGCTATCACTACATCAAGCTGATCCTCGAATGCCTGCGCACGCAGTTCCGCAGCGCGGAGGACGGGGTGATCGGCTACTACAGCGTCTACCACAAGCGGCACGATCCGCGCCTGGCGCACATCCTCGATCCGGAGACGATCGCCACGCTGACCGCGGCGCGCGAGCAGTTCGGCACGGTGGAGATCCCGGAGCTGGACATCATCCGCATCCTGCGGGCGTCGATGCTCGTCCACCTTGGATTTGACCGCACCGAAGTCACGAATGAGGAGCTGCTGGCGCGGCTGGAAGAGCGGTCGCTTTTCTCGCAGCACATTTTGCCGTCCTACCGCTTCGCCTTGCTGGCGCTGATGTTCTCGCTCGGCGAAGACCGCGACGGTCAGCAGGCATTCCTGCAGCTGTTCTCGGCGATCCTGCGCCGCATGGAGACAACGCATCTCATCGCGGCGAAAGACGACCTGCACATTCTGACCGACAACACGTGGAGCGAGCACTTGACGCTGCACAACGACGCTTTCCGCGAGCTTTTGAAAACGGTGATCCTGCTGCGCCGCGACTATGTCCGCCAATGGCGCAGACAAGTGACGGGCGAAGACAAAATTCCTGACCTCTACAACGACCTGCTGCCGGCAAAGGGGTGAAATGGCATGACCAAGCACAAGATCAACACCGAGCCACACGTGTACCTGGAAAATGGAGCCGATCACCAAGGCGCGCCTGCAGGCGCTGACGATGAGCAGGCGGAGCGTCCGACCGTCACGGTGCTTGGTGCGGGCATGATGGGCAAGGGCATGATCCACAATCTGCAACAGGCGGGCTTTCCGCTCCGGCTCTACAATCGCACGCTGCAAACGCTGCACGGGCTGGCGACGGAGCAGGACGTGATCTGTGCCACGCCGTGCGAAGCGGCGCAGGGGGCGGAGGTCATCTTGTCGGTGATCACCGATGACGCGGCCCATCAGGCGGTCTGGTTCGGCCCGCAGGGGGCGATACACGGCGCGGCGGCAGGCGCGGTCGGGCTGGAGTGTTCGACGCTGTCGGTGCCGTGCATCGAAGCGTGGCGGGACGCGCTGCACGAGCGCGGGCTGATCCCGATCGACAGCCCGACCACCGGCAACCGCGCCGGGGCGGAAGCGGGGACGCTCAACCTGTTCCTCGGCGGCGACCCGGATGCGATCACCGCGATCCGCCCCGTGCTCGCGGCGATCTCCTGCCAGCAGTTCCACTTCGGGCCGACCGGCTCCGGCACCCGGTTCAAGCTGCTCTACAACCTGTTCACCGGCACGATGCTCGTCGCGCTCGGCGAAGCGGTAGGCATGGCGCAAACGTTCGGGCTCGACCTGCAGCAGGTCGTCGACACGATGGAAGCGACCGGCTTTGCCATCCGCAACCTGAAAGACAAGGGTCAGAAGATGATCGACGGCCGCCATGACGAAGTGTTTTCCAAACTGAGCATCCTGCACAAAGACATGGCCTGCGCCATCCAAAGCGCCGACCCGCAGGCGAGCTTTCCCGTCGGCGAGCAGGCGGCCGAACGACTGCGCCAAGCGGTTCATTCCGGCTTTGGATCGCTCGACGTCTCCGCCACGTCGCTTTTGTACCTGCCCGACAGCCGTTTTAAGAAGATTGTCTCTATTCCAAAGAAACGGATGCCGTTATAATTTGACACATACACATGTACCAGAAACGACACAAAAATGGGAGGGTCTGCCCGTGCAAGCAGTCAAGGTCAACCAACTGGTGGACAGCGTCAAAGAGCAAGTCATCTCCTGGCGCCGCTACCTGCACCAACACCCGGAGTTGTCTTTTCAGGAAGAAAAAACGGCCCAGTGGGTCTACGAAACGCTCCAGACGTTTCCCAACCTCGAGCTGTCCCGTCCGACGCCAAACAGTGTCATGGCCCGTCTGATCGGCGCCAAGCCGGGCAAAGTCCTCGCCATCCGCGCCGACATGGACGCGCTGCCGATCGAAGAGGCGAACGAAGTCGGATACAAATCGCAGAACCCCGGCGTCATGCACGCCTGCGGTCATGACGGGCATACCTCGATGCTGCTCGGCACCGCGAAGATTCTGGCGGAGCTGCAAGACGAGATCCGCGGCGAGATCCGCTTTCTCTTCCAGCACGCCGAAGAAGTTGCGCCGGGCGGGGCGGAAGACATGGTCAACGCAGGCGTGATGGAAGGCGTGGATCTAGTGATCGGCCAGCACCTCTGGTCGTCGATGGACACCGGCAAAGTCGGCATCTCCTACGGCCCGACGATGGCCGCACCCGACACGTTCTGGATCACGATCCACGGCGTCGGCGGTCATGCCGCCGTGCCGCAGCAGACGGTCGACTCGATCGCGATCGGGGCACAGGTGGTCACCAACCTGCAGCACATCGTCTCCCGCTACACCGACCCGCTCGACAACCTCGTCGTCTCCGTCACCCAGTTCCACGGCGGCACGACGCACAACGTCATCCCCGGCACCGTCGAGATGCAAGGCACCGTGCGCAGCTTCGACCCGAACCTGCGCGCCGAAGCGCCGAAGCTGATGGAGCGCATCATCCGCGGCATCTGTGACGCGCACGGCGCGACCTACACCTTCCGCTACGAAAACGGCTACCGCGCGGTGATCAACGATGACAACGTCACCCGCGTGATCGAAGAGACGGTGCGCGAAGTGTTCGGCGAGGAAGCGATCGACCGCGTCCGTCCGAGCATGGGCGGTGAAGACTTCTCCGCCTTCCAGCAAAAAGCGCCCGGCTGCTTCTTCTACACCGGCTCCGGCAACGCCGAAAAAGGCACCGACTTCCCGCATCACCACCCGAACTTCAACATCGACGAAGATGCGTTGGAGCGCGGGGTGAAAATGTTCGTCAGCGCCGCTTTCAAGCTGTTGGCGTAACAGCAAAAATACCTCTCACTTTTCGGTGGGAGGTATTTTTATTTTCTGGGAAATAAACGCCGGTCTACTCTATCACCCCCGTTCATAGGATGGAGTAAGAGAGTTCGAAGGGGGAAACTACGTTGCGCAAGATTCTGCTGTTTTTCACGCTGCTTCTGATCCTGACCTGCTCCTTCAACACGGGTGCCCATGCGCAGACCCAAGCGGAGTACGTCGCCATCGCCTACAACGACAAACTGGTGCGCTTTCCCGACGCGCTGCCCGAAGTGGTCAGCGGCGTCACCTATCTGCCGGTGCGCTTTTTTGCTGAAGCGATGGGCGCCCGCGTCGAGTACAACTCGGCCCGTGAAACGGTGCGCATCGAAACGGGCAGCCAAACGGTGCTGATCGACATCCTGCAGCACAAGATCACCATGCCGGGCGGCGAGACGAGATCGGTCGCTGTTTACATGAAGCAAGGCCGGGTGATGGTGCCGTTTCGTTTGATCGGCGAGACTTTCGGATATGAGATCACCTATCTGGCCAAAGGCCCGCTGGCCCGCGCCATCGACAGCCGGGCACGTCTGACCGATGAGCAGTTCTACACCGCCAACAAACAGACCATTCTCGCGGAGAAAGCGAAACTTCCCGATAAGATTGCCTATTTGACATTTGATGACGGTCCGAACCAATACACCGCGCAAATTTTAGATACATTGGCCCGCTATCAGGCCAAAGCCACTTTTTTCATGCTGTCCGGGCAGATCGAAAGCTACCCGGCGCAGGTCAAGCGCATGGCCCAGAGCTTCCATGGCCTCGCGCTGCATGGGGTGACGCACAACGCTAACAAGATCTACGCTTCGCCGCAGACGGTCGTGGGAGAGATGGAAGCGTGCAACGCTGCGCTGACCCGTGTCACCGGCCTGCGCACGAACATGGTGCGCGTCCCGTACGGCAGCATTCCGTGGATGACGCAGAGCTATCGCGATGCGCTGGTCAACGCCGGGTACCGCATGTGGGACTGGACGGTGGACAGCTTCGATTCACGCAGCACCAACCCCGACCCGGATGACATCGTGCGGGAAGTCGCTTCACAGACGGCCGGGCAAACCGCGCCGGTGATTCTGCTGCATGACCGACAAGCCACGCTGGCAGCTCTGCCGCGCATTTTGCAGCAGCTGCAGCAAATGAAATACGAGCTGCGCCCGCTGCAAGGCAGCATGAGACCGCATAATTTTTGGAATGACCGCAGATGAGCGACAGGGAAACCATCTGGAAAATTTCAGGTGGTTTTTTGCTTGCTCCTCAAGTGTACCACATGATATAGTACACATATGACACACGGTACACGTAAGAAAGGAGGAGCCGCATGTGGTTTAACATCGACCCGCGGTCGAGCGTGCCGATCTATCAGCAACTGATCGAAGGGGTCAAAGGGGCGGTGGCCAAAGGGACGCTGACGCCGGGGGAGAAGCTGCCTTCGGTGCGCGAGCTGGCCGGACAGATCACGATCAACCACAACACGATCGCCAAAGCGTATCAGGAATTGGAGCGCGAAGGGATCATTGAGACACTGCGCGGGCGGGGCACGTTTGTCGCCGAGCAGCAGCAGACGATGTCGAGAGAGGAGCGGAAACGGGTGATCAAAGGAATGCTGGAACGAATGCTTGTCGAAGCGCATTACCTGCAGCTGGAGGAAGAGGAGCTCCTGGAGATCCTCGAGGAGTCGGTGCGGGAATGGTACCGTGAACGGAGGGAGCAGTCATGAGCGGATATGCGTTGGAAACGCGCGGTTTGACGAAAGTGTTTGACGGCGAGCGGGCGCTCGATCGCTTGAGTCTGGTCGTGCCGCACGGCAGCATCTTCGGCCTGATGGGGCCGAACGGGGCCGGGAAGAGCACGCTGATCCGCCTGCTGCTCGGGGTGTTGCAGCCGACGGCAGGTGACGCGACGGTGCTCGGACGCAGCATCGCCGACCCCTCCGGCGTCTGGCGGCAGGAGATCGGCTATGTGGCCGACTACCAGAACTTCTTCCCGCACTACAAGGTCGGCGAACTGCTCGCCTTTTGCGCCAAGCTCTACCCGAACTGGGATGACAAGCGATGCCGGGATCTGCTTGACTTGTTTCAGATCCCGTCCGGCAAGCGGGTGCGGGCGCTTTCCAAAGGCATGAAAACGCAGCTCGCCCTGATCATCGCTCTCTCGATGCGGCCACGGATGCTCCTGCTCGATGAGCCGACGAGCGGGCTCGACCCGGTGATGAAGCACCACTTCAAACAACTCGTGCTGCAGGCGGCGGCGAGTGGCGACACGACAGTCTTCTTCTCCACGCACAACTTGAACGACCTGGAGCAGATGGCCGATCATGTGGCCGTGCTGATGAAAGGGAAACTGCTCTTCACGCGCTCGCTCGATGAGCTGAAAGAAAACACTTGCAAGATCCAGGCGGTATTCTCCGAAGGGCTACCCGATGCGATCCGCGAGGCCCCCGGCGTGCTGAGCGTGCAGGAGCAGGGCAAGGTGTCGACGATCATCGTGCAGGATCACACAGCTGCCTTGATGGGCATGATCGAAGCGCACCGGCCCGATTTTGTGGAGACGCTCGATCTCTCGTTGGAGGAGGTCTTCATCCAGACGATGGGGAAGGAGGGATATGCGCATGACCCGGCGTTTCGGCTTGAATAAAACGCTGCTCTACAAAGAGTGGCGCGACCACCGCTTTCTGTTTCTCGTCTATTTCTGCCTGATCAGCATTCCGGCAATCACCTATCCGATCATCTTTTGGCTGACGCTGCCAACGAAGTACAACGAACTGGACTGGACGCAGATGACGTGGCTGCGGGATGCTCAGCAAATGCTCAGCGGTGGCGAACCGTTCAGCATCATCATCTCGATCTTTATTGCGATCGGGGTTGGCGCGATGATGCTGACCAATGACCGCGTCACGAACACGCTGGAGTTCCTCGCCGCGCTGCCGGTCAGCCGCCGGGAGATCGTGACCGCCAAATATGCGGTCGGCACGCTGTTCTTCCTCGTTACGGTCGCGCTGAACGTGCTGGCCCTGCTGTTCTGGAAACTGCTGTTTGGCGATGTCCGGTATGAGGCGGTCGAGGCTGTGGAGTGGGGCGTGCAGTTTGCCGGCGTGCTGTTGGCTTTGTACAGCGTGAGTTTCCTGATGTCCACCATCGCCGGCAATCGGATGGCGGCAGGGATGCTGGGCTTAACGGCGACGCTGGGCCTGCATGTCTTCATCGGGGTGCTGGACGAGGCGATCACGCCGAATTTCCCGTATGAGAAGTCGTGGCTGCAGCACCTCTCCCTTCTCAACTACCTGCCGTCTGTCTCTCATCCGTTCGGCAACGAACAGCCTTATCTGATCTTCCTCGGCCTGGCCGCCTTTTCATTGCTTTGCTGGTTCCTGTCTGTCAAGCTGTTCCAAAGCAATCCGTTTGAGAATCATGGACGGTTCCTCGTGTACAAACGATTGACGCTGCCGATGATCGCTCTGTTTGTGATCAGTTTGTTCCTGTGGTTTTCCAGATAGCAACAAGCCTCCCGCTCAGGTCGGGAGGCTTTTTATCGTTTGCGGGCGATCAGGTGGTTGAACATCGCCATCTCTTTGTACGGGGAGCGCGTGCTGAGCACCAACTCCATCTGCAAGGCGTTTTGGTGCCACGCCGGGTCAGATTTTGGCTCGTTGGGGATCAGGTCATAGACGGTGCGCACGCCGTAGTGCTCGAGGACGTCGAAGCCGCAGAAGTTCAGCCAGTTCGCCGCTTCGGCCAGCGTGTAGTTGCGGGCGGTGGCGTTCATCATCTCAAAATGGAACTCGCGCCGGTCGAGCAGTTCCAGTGCTTTCAAGGGATCTTGCCCCTGCACCGCCGCTTTCAGGACTTTGTTCACCGGGTTGTGCAGCACCAGGGACAGCTTCCCGCCCGGCTGCAGCCACGAGGCCAGATTGGCGACGGCAAAATCGGGCATGGCGACATACTCCAGCACGTTGTGGCAGACGATCAGGTCGAACTGCTCCTCCATCGTGCCGGTCAGCACATCGTGCACCTGATAGTTGATCGCAAGCCCCGCTGCATCCGCTTTTTGCTGCGCATAGGCGACCATCGCCGGGGCGACATCGGTGCCGGTCACTTGCAGACCCCGCCCGGCCAGCCAGCGGTCAAGCGTGCCGAGGCCGCTGCCGACGACCAATGCCGTTTGGGTATCGGCATCGAGCTGGTTGCCGAGCTGTGCGTACAGGATGTCGTAAAACATCACGCCCCACGGCTCGCTCATCTTGGCTTCGTAAGCGCTGACGTATTGTTCAAAAGATCCGGCTTGCGCTGACATAAAAAGACCTCCGTTTGTACAATTCATTTCGCGAGTACACTTCTACTATATACAGTTTGTGGATTTCCGGGGAGGGGGGCAAGCTACAGCAAGTGCCCAGCCGGAGCAATTTTTATGCAGGGAATTCCAGACGGGCTGTCGAAGTCTTCTTTCTAAGCAGGGAATGGAAAAGGGGGTTTCCTATGCCTGACTTCCACAAAGATATGGACATCACCAAGAACATTCGCATGATCGAATGGCTGAAGGCCGAACTGCTCGACAATGTGTCAGGCCTGTTTCGCGGATTCTTAAAAGGCACCGAATCGGTATTGCTCGAACACTTGGCGAACATCGTGGTGCTCACGTACATGCTGGCCCGCCGCTGCGGGATCGATTTTCACGAGCTGGAACGTTCCGTCGTCGAGAAGGTCGATCACGGCATCGAGACCGGTCACCAGTCCGAGACGTGGTACGGCGACCTCAGCGGGTTAAAAGAGCATATGAAACGGAGACGCTAATCCAAGCAGATGTAATTTCTTCATCTGCTTCTATTTTCTTTTGAAAGCGTTTAGGAGCGGAAAATGGTATAACTAGTGATAAGATAGCTACACGCAGATATCTGGTCCTGGACACTGCTTCTGAACTCCTAATCGGAATTGGAGGGTGTTGACATGAAAGTAATTTTCTTACAAGACGTAAAAGGCCAAGGAAAAAAAGGCGAAGTCAAAGAGGTATCTCCGGGCTACGCACAAAACTTCCTTTTTTCAAAGAACCTTGCCGTCGAGGCGACCGCTGAAGCGATCAACCGCCACAAGCAGCAAGCGGCGGGCGAAGCGCGCAAGGCGGCAGGCTTGCTGCAGGAAGCCAAAGACTTGGCAGCAGTTCTGAAAGAGACCACCGTCGTGCTGAAAACCAAAGCGGGCGACGGCGGCCGCGTGTTTGGCGCGATCTCGACCAAGCAGATCGCCGATGCGCTGAAAGAACAAAAGAAACTGAACATCGACAAGCGTAAAATTCTTCTGGACGAGCCGATCAAAGCGCTTGGCACGACCGTGGTCACCTTGAAGCTGCACCCGGAAGTGACGACCGAAATGCGCGTCCAGGTAGTTGCGGAGTAGCCCTAATGCTGAAAAAACTGCTTAAGAAACTCAATCGAATCCCTGGCAGCAAGCTGCATGAGAAGTTGGACAACGAAGAAGCGGTGCGCCGTCAGGTCACCGCATTGTTTGGGATTCTGAGCAGTATCTATGGACCGGATAAGCTGGTGCTTCGCGCAGGGAAACTCGATGCTTTGTCGCTGATGCGCTCCTCCGTCGTGGAAGACCGCGTCATTGCGCTGCAGCGCATCGTGTTTGAGAACCCGACCATTGAAGAACGCCCGACCCCGGATCGCATCCCGGAGATCTTGAACGAAGTGGAAGAGGCGATCGCCAACTTCGTGGCGAGAAAAACGGTGGAAGAAGATCTGGAGAAGCGCGTCAATGAGCGCATGCAGGAGAAACACGAAGAATACATCAAGGACATCCGCACGCAGATGGTCAAGGAGCAGTCCGGGCCGGAAAACGCGCAGACCTTGAAGAAATTTGCCCAGTTGGAAAAATTGGAGACGGTCAAGCTCTCCAAGTCGACGTATGAGCTGGTCCGCCCGCAGCAGATGGACCAGATCATCGGCCAGGAGCAGGCGAAGCGCTCGCTGCTCTCGAAGCTGGCGAGCCCGTTCCCGCAGCACATCCTGATCTACGGCCCGCCCGGCGTCGGCAAGACGACGGCCGCCCGGATCGCGCTGCAGGAAGCGGCGCAGCTCGCCTCGACCCCGTTTGCGCAGGAAGCACCGTTTGTGGAAGTGGACGGCACGACGCTGCGCTGGGACCCGCGCGACATCACCAACCCGCTGCTCGGCTCGGTGCACGACCCGATCTACCAAGGCGCGCGCCGCGATTTTGCCGACACGGCAATTCCGGAGCCGAAGCCGGGTCTGGTCACCGATGCGCACGGCGGCATTTTGTTTATCGATGAGATCGGGGAATTAGACCCGGTCTTGCAAAATAAGCTGTTGAAAGTCTTGGAGGACAAGCGCGTTCGCTTCGAGTCTCCCTATTATGATCCGGACGATCAGAACGTACCCAAGTACATTCAGAAATTGTTCGAGGAAGGCGCGCCGGCCGATTTCATTTTGATCGGCGCGACCACCCGCGACCCGTCGGAGATCAACCCTGCCCTGCGTTCGCGCTGTGCGGAGATCTATTTTGAGCCGCTGGTGCCGGAGCAGGTTGAGGAGATCGTGGCGGGTGCGGCGGAGCGTCTGCAAGTCAGCCTGGAGCCGTCTGTCGCCAAGACGATCGCCAAGTACACGATCGAAGGGCGCAAAGCGGTCAACCTCTTGTCGGACGCGCACGGCCTCGCGGTGTACCGCGCTGGCGGCCATGCCGAAGAGCCGGTGGTGATCGTGGAGCACGACATCGAAGAAGTGCTGCGCATGAACCGTTTGGTGCCGTATGTGAAAGACAAGGAGCAGGATGACGCGCCGTCCGAGATCGGCAAGATCTACGGTCTTGGCGTGGCGGGCTTCCTCGGTTCCACCATCGAGATCGAAGCGGTGGCGTTCCCGGCGGCCGAAGCGGGCAAAGGGCGTCTGCGCTTTAACGATACGGCAGGTTCGATGGCGAAAGACTCGGTGTTCAACGCCGCGGCGGTCTTGCGCCGCATCGCCGGCAAGGACATCGCCGACTATGACGTGCACGTCAACGTCGTCGGCGGCGGGCGCATCGACGGCCCGTCGGCCGGTGTGGCGATCACGCTGGCGATCTACAGCGCGATGCTCGGCAAGCCGATCCCGCAGGATGTGGCGATCACGGGCGAGATTTCGATCCAAGGCAAGGTCAAGCCGGTCGGCGGCGTGTTTGAGAAGATCTTCGGCGCGCGCCAGGCGGGGATGAACCGCGTGTTCGTGCCGTACGACAACCGCCGCGATGTGCCGAGCGACACGGAAGGCATCACGGTGCATATCGTGAAGACGATCGACGAAGTGCTCGGGCTGGTGTTCGAGGAGTCGGTCGAGACGATTGCAGCCAGCTAGATTTTTTTGATATTTCGAGGGGAGGCGACGTGACACAATGGAAGAAGAACTCGTGGAGCGGGTGCCTCCACAGAACGTGGAAGCGGAACAGGCGGTGCTCGGGGCTGTTTTGATCTCCAATGAGGCCCTGATCACCGTTTCGGAGCTGCTGGCTCCTGAAGATTTCTACCGCAAGACGCACCAGATGATCTTTGAAGCGATCTTGCGGATTGCGGAAAAAGGCAGCCCGGTCGACATGGTCACCTTGACGACCGATCTGCAAAATCAAGGACTGATCGACGAAGTGGGCGGGGTGCAATACCTCGCTTCTTTGTCGCACTCGGTGCCGACGGCTGTCAACGCCGACCACTACGCGACGATCGTCAAGGAAAAGTCGGTCATGCGTCGCCTGATCAACACGGCGACGAAGATCGCGGCGACCGGCTACACCGGTGCCGACGTGACCGAAGTGATCGACGAAGCGGAGCGCAGCATCCTGCAGATCTCGCAGGCGGGGAGCGTCAGCAAGGGCTTCACGCATGTGAAAGATGTGTTGTTGAACACGTTTGAACGGATCGAGTTTTTATATAACAACAAAGGCGGGGTGACGGGGATTCCCTCCGGCTACCCCGATCTGGATAAGATGACCTCCGGCTTTCACGGGTCGGAATTGATCATCCTCGCCGCCCGTCCGGCGGTCGGGAAGACGGCGTTTGCGCTGAACGTGGCGCAGAACATCGCCGTCCGCGCGGGAGAACCGGTGGCGATCTTCTCGCTGGAGATGGGCGCCGAGCAGCTGGTGCAGCGGATGCTGTGTGCGGAAGCGAACATCGACGCGGGGAAGATGCGGACCGGTTTTCTGGACGAGGACGACTGGCCGAAGCTGACGATGGCGGTCGGCACACTGTCCGAAGCGCCGATCTTCGTCGACGACACGCCGGGGATCACGGTGACCGAGATCCGCGCGAAGTGCAGACGTTTGAAAGCGGAGCAGGGCGGGAAGCTGGGGATGGTCATGATCGACTACCTCCAGCTGATCCAAGGCCGGGGCCGCGGGGACAACCGTCAGCAGGAGGTCTCCGAGATCTCGCGTACCTTGAAGCTGATCGCGCGTGAGCTGAACGTGCCGGTCATCGCCCTGTCGCAGCTTTCGCGTTCTGTCGAGTCGCGTCAGGACAAGCGCCCGATGATGTCCGACCTTCGCGAATCCGGCTCGATCGAGCAGGACGCCGACATCGTTGCGTTCCTGTACCGCGACGACTACTACAACCCGGAGTCTGAGCGGAAGAACATCATCGAGATCATCATCGCCAAGCAGCGTTCCGGTCCGACGGGGACTGTCGAGCTCGTCTTCCTGAAAAACTTCAACAAATTCGTCTCCTTAGAGAGAGCACCGGGAGCCTAAGTACGATGAGCCGCTTCGATAACACCGAATACCAACCCGGCATGCCCCTGCCCAGCCGCAAGGAAACCCATGCCCGCAAAAAAGGAAAAAGCAAAAAGCGCGACGAGCTGAAAGCGCAAGAGCAACAGCGACTGCAGGAGCAGGAAAGGTTGCAAGAGCAGCAACGATTGCAGGAGCAGCAGCGATCGCAAGAGGAACCGCAACAGGCTGAGCCGGACCAAGCGGCTCACTTGCGTGAACTGCAGACAGCTCGGGAGGAGTCGCGCCAGCAGGATCTGAAGGCGGAACGGGATGCCGCCCAACTGCAGCAGCTGAACGCCATCCGCGCCGAGACCAGACGCCAGCTTGAGCTCCAATCGACCCAAGAAGCCGCCCCGCGGCAGGAGCTCCAAGCGGCCGAGGAACAGGTCGCAGCCGTGACCGCTGTCCTCACTCCGACAGACGTGCCAGTTGACCCTGACGTTGAAGAAGAGGAAACCGAACCTGTCATCGGCAAATGGACCTACCGCCTGCTGCTGACCTTTGTGCCGATCCTTCTGCTACTCGTCATCGCATACGGCAAACTCGGCTATGTCCACCAAGTGCCCGACCTCGTCCGCGAGAACGTCTCAGCCTACGAACAAGGCGAAGGATTCCTCATCCTCAAACCCTGGTGGTTCGGTCCGCCCGTCTACAAGCTCGACTCCTACATGAGCGGGCCCGACACGACCTTCCCGCAGTACCAGCTCAAGCTGCACGACTTCTCCGCCATCGTCGATCAGCCGATCGTGCTCTGGCGCTTCCAAAACGACTTTTTGCAACCCTAATACCCGGTCACTCCCTCAAGGAGTCACCGGGTTTTGTTTTTCTCAAATCTGGCAGTTCGGTATTAAATTTTTCTACATTCCCCAAAAATGGTAAATGACTTTCATAAATACGAACAATTTATATCGAAAGAATCACCAACGTTCGGAAATTTCATTGACATCACAAATGATCCTTGCTACACTCATTATGCTGAGTAAGTCACGCTCTTCATGAGCATGTTAATATGTGGAGGTGTTGTCGTGTGGCAACAGTAGTCGTTGTCGGAACCCAATGGGGCGACGAAGGGAAAGGTAAGATTACGGACTTCCTGGCGGAGAAAGCAGGGGTTGTAGCACGCTATCAAGGGGGCAACAACGCCGGGCATACCATCTGGATTAACGGAATTGAATATAAACTGCACCTGATCCCGTCCGGGATCTTCTATGAAGAAAAAATCTGCGTGATCGGCAACGGCATGGTCGTCAACCCGGCCGCGCTGGTCAAAGAGCTGCAATACCTGCATGACAAAGGCGTTTCGACCAAAGGCCTGCGCATCTCGGACAAGGCGCACATCGTGCTGCCGTATCACCTCAAGCTCGACGTGCTCGAAGAAGAGAGTAAAGGCGACGCGAAGATCGGCACCACCAAAAAAGGCATCGGGCCGGCCTACATGGACAAAGCAGCGCGCATCGGCATCCGCATGATCGATCTGATGGACGGAGAAGACTTTGCCGAGATCCTCAAGCGCAACCTCAAACAGAAAAACGAAGTTCTGACCAAGCTGTACGGCGCAGAACCGTTCACTTTTGAAGAGATCTACGACGAGTACATGGGCTACGCAGAAGTGCTGCGCCCGTACGTGACCGATACGTCCGTCGTGCTGAACGAAGAGATCGACAGAGGCACCGACATCCTGTTCGAAGGCGCACAGGCTTCGATGCTCGACATCGACCAAGGCACCTACCCGTACGTCACCTCGTCCAACCCGGTCGCAGGCGGCGTCACCATCGGCTCCGGCGTCGGCCCGACCAAGATCGACAAAGTCATCGGTACGGTCAAGGCGTACTCGACCCGCGTCGGCGACGGTCCGTTCCCGACCGAGCTGCTCGATGAGACCGGCGAGTTCATCCGCACCCAAGGCCGCGAGTTCGGCACCACCACAGGTCGTCCGCGCCGCTGCGGCTGGTTCGACGCGCTCGTCGTCCGCCACGCGCGCCGTGTATCGGGTCTCGACGGCATGGCGCTGACCCGCCTCGACATCCTGACCGGTCTCGAAGAACTGAAAGTCTGCGTCGCTTACAACTACAAAGGCGAGACCCTGACCGAGTTCCCCACCGCCTTCCGCGTGCTCAAAGACTGCGAACCGGTCTACGAAACCTTGCCGGGCTGGACGGAAGACATCTCCGGCGTGCGCTCCTTCGACGAGCTCCCGGAGAACGCGAAAGCTTACGTCCGCAAGCTCGAAGAGATCACTTCCGTGCCGCTGGCAATCCTCTCCGTCGGCCCGGGTCGTGAACAGACGATCCCGGTCGTCGAACTCTACGAAGGCCGTTAAAACACCACCCAAGCCATCTCCCGCAGCGGAGGTGGCTTTTTGTTAATATCGTCTCTAAACCGCACGAAAAAGCCCTCTGCCAGCGGCAGAGGGATTCATTCTAATGTTGTCCTTTGTTCCGCTCGACGACCTGCAGCGCCTGCTGCACCTTGTCGGTCGGGCAGACGATGGTCATCAGCACATCAAGGCCGGTGATCATGCCGTCCCCGTCCGTCATGCCCGATACTGCCGGGTCGGAGCCAAGCAGCGGCCCGACGCTGTCGTTGGACGGCGCCACATTTTCGATCAGCGTCTCATGTCCGCCGAAATTGGCGGTGATCGGGTTGAGCACCTGCTCGGTCGCTTCACCGGGCTGTGCGCTGACACGGTCGATCTGACATTCCTCATCCTTCAAATCCAGTTGCTGCACAAGCTCCTGTTTCGCTTTTTCAGCCAAATCTTCGGAGTTGAAATAGGCGAGAATCGCTTGCGTCTTGGCCATGAAAGCAGACCCCCTTTTCCTCCTGTAGTGTTTCCCAATCCCGAGAAACTAACCAGATTCCCACCCGTCCGTGTTACAATAGAGGGTGATACCTTCACATCCCTTACCAAAGAGGTGAGTCGAATGGACTATAAGATCTTGGTGGTCGATGACGAACTGCCAATTGCCGATATTCTCAAGTTCTCCTTGGAAAAAGAGAACTATGGAGTCGTGCTCGCCCACGACGGCCAGGAAGCGGTCGACAAAGCGACGGCCGAGCAGCCCGACCTGATTTTGCTCGACGTGATGCTTCCGAAAAAAGACGGGTTCGCCGTCTGCCGCGAAATCCGCGCCTTCTCCAGCGTCCCGATCATCATGCTCACCGCCCGGGACAGCGAGATCGACAAAGTGCTCGGTCTCGAAATCGGCGCTGACGACTACGTGACCAAGCCGTTTTCCAACCGCGAGCTGATGGCGCGCGTCAAAGCCAACCTGCGCCGCCAACAGCAGCCGGCCGATACCAAGTCGGCCGCCGAGCAGAAGCCGAAATACACCGTCGGTGAACTCGTGATCGACACCGCGACTTACGAGGTCAGCAAGCGCGGTGCCGACATGGGACTTACGCACCGCGAATTTGAACTGCTCGTGTACCTGATCAAACACCGCGGCACCGTGCTCACCCGCGAACAGCTCTTGCAGGAAGTCTGGGGCTACGACTACTACGGCGATGTCCGCACCGTCGATGTCACCATCCGCCGCCTGCGCGAGAAGATCGAGGACGATCCGAGCAACCCGGAATACATCCTGACCCGCCGCGGCGTTGGCTACACGCTGAGGAGGTAGGGACGCTTGCTCAAAAGCATCCAGTGGAAGCTCGTCCTGATGTACCTGCTGGTGATCCTCGTTGCGATGCAGGTGATCGGCTTTTACTTCATCCAGCGGGTCAACGCCCACTTCATCAACTCGTTCCAGGAAAAAGTCTCCGGCCAGCTCCTCGTGCTCGCCGACGTCCTGCCGCCGTACCTCAGTGACAACCGGCAGAAAAGCAACCTGCAAAATGACATCGGGTTTCTCGCCGACTCGTTTGCCAGTGCCGCCGGGGCGGAGATCAACATCATCAACAACCAGCAGATCCTCATCGCCACCTCCGGCAATGAGAACTATTTGGAGCAGAAAAGCATCCAGCCGGAAGTGACCCGCGCCTTGCTCGGCAGCCAGGCGGAGTCGATCAAAGTCGACCCGAAAGACGAGCAGCGCTATCTCTACCTCGCGATCCCGGTCAAAGAAGGCAACGCTGTGCTCGGCGCTGTCTATTGCGTCGCGCCGCTGTCGTCCGTCTACCAGACGATCCACGACATCACGGTGATCTTCTACACCGGCACCGTGATCGCCGTCCTGCTTACGGCCGGTCTGATCATCCTGCTCTCGCGCACGATCACCAACCCGATCGTCGAAATCACCAAAAAAGCAGGCATGATGGCCCGCGGCGATTTTGACCAGACGGTGACGGTGCGCTCCGATGACGAGATCGGCCAGCTCGCCGAAATGTTCAACACCTTGCGCGTCCGGCTCCGGGAAGCGTTGACAGAAAATAAGCAAGAGCAGGACAAATTGGAAGCGATCCTCCAACACATGTCGGACGGGGTGCTGGCGATCGACCGCGACGGCGGCATCATCCTCGCCAATCCGGCGGCGGCCAAAATGCTCAACGCGGAAACGGTGGATGAGCTGCTCGAACGCTCGCTGGACTCGGCGATCATCTTCGGCGAAGAAGGCAACACCGAACTCCTGCTCACCGCCGTCTCCGAATTCACGTTGGAGGGTCCGTCCGGCCGCATCGTCCAAGCATACTCCGTGCCGTTTCGCGGGGAGAGCGGCGAAGACGGCGGCGCGGTGGTCGTCTTGCGCGACGTGACGGAAGAAGAGTACGCAGACCGCGCCCGCCGCGATTTTGTTGCCAACGTGTCGCATGAGATCCGCACGCCGCTGACGACGATCAAAAGCTACATCGAAGCGCTCGAAGACGGCGCCATCGAGTCGCCCGACCACGCCCGTCGCTTCCTCTCCGTCATCCACGGCGAGACGGAGCGCATGACGCGGCTGGTCAGCGACCTGTTGCAGCTGTCGCGCCTCGACTCCAACCGCGACAACTTGCGCACCGCGCCGCACGTCCTGCGCGACTTGGTGCAGACCGCCTGCTTCCGCTTCACGATGCATCTGCAGCGCGAAGAGGTCTCCTTGTCCTTCGAAGTGCCGGCCAATCTGTCGGTCAACGTCGATGCGGACAAGCTCGATCAGGTGTTTGACAACCTGATCTCCAACGCCGTCAAATACACGCAAAGCGGCGGGCGCGTCCGGATTCGGGCGCATCGCCCCAGCGGCAAATTCATACTTGTGCAGGTCATCGACACCGGAATGGGCATTCCCAAGCATGACCTGCCGCTGATCTTCGACCGTTTCTACCGCGTTGACAAAGCCCGTTCCCGCGCCCAAGGCGGCACCGGGCTCGGCTTGTCGATCGCCAAACAGATCATCGAGATGCACGGCGGGCAGATCCAGATCGACAGCGAAGAAGGAGTTGGGACGACCGTTTCCTTTACGCTGCCGGCTGCGACGGGAGGTGCGTGATTGTGAAAGAAAAACTGAAAACGCTGCTCCTCACCGTGCTTGTCATCACCTCGCTGCTTCTGTCGCTTGGCATCTGGAGCATCACGCCGCAGTATGAAGCGATCGACGGTCCGCAGTTTGCGTCGAACACGGCGATCTCCGACCCGAGCTTTGAGCGCACGCTGAACAACGTGCTCGGCCCGCGCTCGATCTTGCTGCACGGCGGGGAGGAGAAGCATCAGGTTTTATTTCCTGGGCAATCAGGCTATGAGTCGGGGATGGAACTGCTGACGCTGGCCACATTTTTCGACATCAAGCTCGCCACAGGCTTCCAGGACGATGACTGGAAGAAGCTGATCAGCACCGGTCCGAGCCTGCAATATGATTTCGATGCGGTGGTGCCGATCACGCTGCTCAACGAGTCGGAGCTCCTGCACTTCACTTCGCGGCTGGAGCCGTTCATGAACGTGAAGACGTTCTACCTGTTCCCGAGTGGCGGCAACGAATTCCGGGCTGTCTTTGTGGCCAATGCCGACATGATCTACAGCGCCAGCGTCGTGCTGCCGCAAGAGCCGTTCAAGCGCCTGTTCGAAGCGGAAAAAGAGGCGCCGCTCTACAAGCTGTACGGCACGGCGCTGTTGCACCATTTTTACCTGCCGATCCTCAAGCCGAAAGTGTACAGCTACTCGATCGACGTCAACCGCGGGATCGAGACGGAGCGGCTGGTCGATTCCTTCTTCCTCGACAAGTCGCTGACCCGCCGCGTCGTCGAGCGGGCCGGCTCCGAGATCGTCACCGACGGCAACCGCATCGTGCGCATCGACGCGCTCGGGCAGCTGATCCAATACCGCAACTTGAACTTGGAGGAGTCGCGCTTCAACCAGTTGGAAGAAGACACGGGGATTCCGAACGCGCTCGACTTCGCCAACGCGCACGGCGGCTTTGTGGGCAGCGTCGCGGTCCATCAGGTGCGTTCGATCCGGCCGACCGAGATGGTCGGACGCCAATTTGAGTTCCGTCCGCTCGTCGAAGGGTTGCCGGTGATCGGCGATCTGTCATCCGTCGCGGTGCAGGTCGTCAACAACGATGTGGCGGCGATGCGCCGCTCCCCGCTGCTGACCGGCGCGAAACCGGTGCGCGGGCCGCTGATCACAGTCTTGTCCGGCGCCGAAGTGATCGCCTTGGTGGAACAGAACGCCTTGCTCAAGACCAACCGCGTGACCGACATCTACCTGGCCTACCTGATGGGCGACCTGCGCGGCGATGCTGCGCAATTGCGTCCGGTGTGGGTCGTGGAGCAGGCCGGGGATTACCGCGAAGGGATCTTCGATGCGGTGACGGGCGAAGAGTTGCGCAGTGAGGAGGGGACGATTCGTGGATTGGAGTAAAGCGAAGACCTATCTGATCCTGACCTTCCTGCTGCTCGACCTCGTGCTCGGCTATCAGTATTACACCTCGCAGCAGGAAGCGCTCGGCTATGTGCAGTCGTTCGACACGCAGCTCGATGAGCTGAAAGAAGTCCTGCACGAACGCAAGATGATGCTCGTCACCGATGTGCCGAAAGAGACGCCGGTGATGAACTTCATTCAGGTCGGCCACCCCAAAGAGCCGATCCAGCAGATCGCCGAAAGGATGCTGCAGGAGGACCGGCTGATCGAAAACGACCAGAGCAAAGGCACGATGAAGTTCCGCTCGCTGGAAGGGGAGTTCGAAGTGACCCCGGACGGCTTTTTCCGGCTCCGCTTCGAGCCGGGTCTGATGAAAGCGGATAGAGACCTCGGCACCAAGCGCGGCCAGTATGCTTTGCAGCGCATCGCTCCCTATGTCTGGCACGGCGCGATGTACAAAGAAGACGTCGCCGTGAACAATTTTGCCAAAGGGACGACGACCTTGCGCTATCTGCAGAGCTATGAGCGCTATCCGATCTTCTCGGCGGTGCTGGAGATCAACCTTCAAGATGCTGAGATCATCAGTTATAATCAAAAGGCGCTGGAAGTTGGCGAACAGGAAGAGCGCGGCCAGCGCGTCATCTCGGCGATCGGGGCCATCCGCACCGTCGCGGAGACGCAAGACCCGGCCGAAGTTGCCGATCCGTCCGGGATCACGACGATCCATGATGTCAAACTGGGCTATTACTCACAGAACTACGTCGGTGCCGACGTCTGGTACCTCGCGCCGATGTGGCGGATTGTGACCGATCATAAAGTATTCTACGTGAACGCCTTGACAGGCCAGTTGGAGGACAACGGAGCGTGAGATCGTTTCGAGTAGTTGAGGGGGAAATGTTTTGATTCGCTTTAGCGTGTTATGCAGTGGCAGTACGGGGAACTCCATCTTTGTTGAAACCGACCAGACCAAAATCTTGATCGATGCCGGCGTTTCCGGCAAGCAGATCACGTCCTCGCTGCAGGAGATCGGCGTTGATGCGAACGATCTCGACGCGCTGCTCGTCACCCACGAGCATTCTGACCACGTGCGCGGCGTCGGCGTCATGGCCCGCAAATGCAAAAGCCTCGACGTCTACGCGACGGCCGGGACGTGGACCGGCATGCAAAAGCATGTCGGCGACATCGCCGAAGGGAAGCGCCACGTGTTTGGCGTGGACGACGCGCTCGATTTTGGCGACTTGCGCATCGAGCCGTTCCCGATCTCGCACGACGCGAACGACCCGGTCGGCTTTTGCTTCTACAGCGGCACGAGCAAGCTCGCCTTGGCGACCGACCTCGGCTATGCGAGCAGCCGCGTCAAACAGTCGATCCAAGGCGCCGACGCGCTGATCTTCGAAGCCAACCATGACACCGAGATGCTGCGCATCGGGCCGTACCCGTGGAGCGTGAAAAAGCGCATCCTCGGCGACAAAGGGCACCTCTCCAACGAGACGGCGGGCGATGTGCTGTCCGAAGTGCTCTGCGGCGATTCGAAAGACGTCTACCTGGCGCACTTGAGCCCCGACAACAACATGCCGGAGATCGCCGAGATCACCGTGCGCGGCGTGTTGACGCAAAACGGCTACGACGTCGGCAAGGACGTTGTGCTCCACGACACCTACCGTGACAAACCGACGCCGCTGAAGACGATCAAGCGGATGTAGCGGACGATAGACAAAAAAAGGACCCACTTCCCGTAGCCATGCGGGGGTGGGTTTTCAATAAAAAAGAAGGGGGAGACAAAAGCAAGCTGGCTCACAGCTTAGTTGGCATACAGCGAACGATCATCCGCCTCGAGGGAGATGTCGGCATCGAGCTGCCGTGCCTTGTGAATGACTTCCTTGCGGTCGAGAATTCCCTTCTCGACGAGCAGTTCCACCAGCGCGGTGAGGACCAAAGTGTTCTTGTAGTCCACTTCCTTCAGATCGGCCAGTTGGGCGATCAGGTCCACTTCCACGGGCAGTCCGTTCAGCCGGTTCATCGGGCATCCCTCCAAGCTTGTTTCGTTCGTGCCTAGGAAACAGTTTTGACCAGTTGTCGCCCAAATAAACACATTCCGGCAAAAAAGCTGCGTTTTACCTCAAGAGGAAGTTATTTGTGAAGAATTTTCAAATAACTATTTGAACGAATTTTGACAGACGCGTCGAAGCCCTTGAGGAGCAGAAAATATCCTCTGTATAATAAGGGTACACTGATACGTACATTGAGGGAGGTTTTGACCATGGGGTACTATGATGATTTCGATACAAAGCCGAAGAAAAGCAACAAAGGCAACTTTGGCACCTGGATCGCCGTATCGCTCGTGTCTGCCCTGATCGGCTCGGCGACCACCGTCGCGCTGGTTCCGACGATGATCAAGTCGAACGTGATTGAAACCAAATCCGCTTTTGCAGATAACGGCAACAACACGACGAGCGGCGCGAAAGAAACGATAAACGTCAACGTCCAGACCGGCGTTGTCGAAGCGGTCAACAAAGTCAAGCCGGCGGTGGTCGGCGTGTTGAACCTGCAGAAGAGCCGCGACTTCTTCGGCCGCAGCACCGACGAGCAGACGGCCGGCACCGGCTCGGGCATTCTGTTTGACGACAAAGGCCACATCATCACCAACAACCACGTTGTCGAAGGGGCGGATACGGTCGAAGTGTCCCTCCAAGACGGCAAGCGGATCAAAGCGAAAGTGCTGGGCGCCGACGCGATGACCGACCTGGCCGTGCTGGAAGTCGACCCGAACGATGTCAAAGACATCACCCCGGCGAAATTCGGCAACTCCGAGTCCCTGAACATCGGCGAACCGGCGATCGCGATCGGCAACCCGCTGGGCCTGAAGTTCGCCCAATCGGTCACCGTCGGCGTCATCTCGGCGACCAAGCGTGAAATGCCGATCTACGACCAGGCGGGCAACGAAGTGTTCACGCAGAACGTGCTGCAGACCGACGCGGCGATCAACCCGGGCAACTCCGGCGGCGCGCTGGTCAACATCAAAGGCGAGCTGATCGGCATCAACTCCGCGAAGATCTCGTCGACCGGCGTTGAAGGGATTGGATTTGCGATCCCGATCAACGAAGCCGACCCGATCCTGCAGCAGCTGATGGAAAAAGGCGAGATCGTGCGCCCGGTGATGGGCATCTCCCCGGTCGCGCTGTCCGAGGTCCCGGAAGGCTACCGCAGCGGCGTGCCGGTCGAAGCGGGCATCTACGTGTACCAAGCGCATGAAAACGCGAAAAAGGCAGGCCTCGCAGCGGGCGACGTCATCGTGAAAATCGAAGGCGAAAAGGTGGAAGACCCGATCCAGCTGCGCAAGATCCTCTACAAGAAGAAGCCGGGCGACAAGATCAAGGTCGAGTTCTACCGCAACAAAGAGCTGAAGACTGTGGAAATGACCCTGTCCAAACCCGAATAAAGGCAAGCATACAGCGGCTGATCCAGATCAGCCGCTGTTTTTTTGGACAAAAACGGGGGAGACTGCTAGTATAAAGTCACCAACAGCAGACGAGGTGGAACCCTGATGTACGTGGTGTGCAAAGAACATGTGGAAATGGCGCTCGATGATTTCGTCGAAGAATACGAAGGCCAAGCCCCCGACGTTCACAAGCTGGACGACCTCTCCTTCACCGCCTGGCAAGCCCCGGCGAAGTGCGAATACTGCGACCAGCACCCGAAGTATTTAGTGGTGTAGGGCGAGGGTGGAAGGGAGTTTTTAGACGTGCAGATTAATCTGCTTGCCGTCGGCAAGCTCAAAGAAAAATACTGGACCGGAGCCGTCGACGAATATGCGAAGCGGCTCTCTTCATATTGCAAAGTGAACATCGTGGAAGTCCCGGACGAGCCGACCCCGGACAATGCGTCGGCCGCACAGGAAGAGGTGATTAAGAAGAAAGAAGCGGATAAGCTGCTTGCGAAGGTTGGGGAGCGGGACTATGTGATCGCGCTGGCGATCCAAGGGAAGAGTGTGACGTCGGAGGAGTTCGCGGAGCATTTGGATAAGATGGCGACGCAGGGGTACAGCACGTTTACGTTCGTCATTGGCGGGTCGCTTGGACTGCATGAAGATGTGTTGAAGCGGGCGAATTATAAGCTGTCTTTCTCGAAGTTCACGTTTCCGCACCAAATGGTGAGGGTAATTCTGCTCGAGCAGGTATATCGGGCGTTTCGGATTCAGCGGGGGGAACCTTACCACAAATAGCGCATGTTTTTGGTGCGGTTTAGCAAAATAAGGAGCCCGTAGATCGAGAGGAGTCGGTCTACGGGCTCATTTTTGTTTATTCCACACGAACGCTACCATTTTCTGAAACCCAAAAGATTTCAAAAGGCATCGTCTGCTTTAGCCATTCGACTCTAGGGGATAGGTTTGCATAGGTTGTGAAACCTTCAGGAAGAGCTAGAGCGAGCTTGGCAGTAGAGCTTGTTCCACGGTAAAGGATGAGGTCAAAGATAACCTGTGAGAACCAATGGCGGGCTTGTACGTGCTGACTTTTTTCTGGATAGCCTTTTACGCTGATCCATAGTTCGTTTCCGTCAGGTTCAAGAGCAACAATATCTTTTCCCTGTTCTCGTGACGTAGTGTTTGCTACGCTACGGATTGTATAGCCCTTCTGGACGAGGTAACTCACCACTTTTCCCTTAACATTGCCTTCCCAGTACCATGCATTCGTTCCATCAGGTTCAATCTGCATAGGCTTCTTGGATACAGCTGTCTCGACATTGGAGCGGGCGTTATCGGGTACTTGGCTGACAATTTTATTTTTGCGGCAACGTTTACAGATACCTTTGTAGCGGAGGATGAGAGATGATTCTGATAACTGACTACACACTTGATAGATTGTTTGTCTCGGGTGAACACCAGATAGATCAGAAAGGCAATCATCACAAATTTCCGCAGTGGTCATCACAGATAGAATTCGATCTTTATTGGTCACGATGGGCCTCCAGTAAGGGATCACTTTTCAACATTCTACCATATTCAATATGTGAGAATAGTCAAGATCGTCTACTTTTAGCAGTCCCCTCGTCATTGTAACGACCCCTAGCTTCCCTCCTCAAGTACCCGCCTTGCGATCTCATAGCAGTCCTCCACATGGGAGTTTCCGACATACCACATTGCGCTAAATCCAACAACTGCTGATGTTGCTTGTCCGACAAAAGGGATATACTTGACGATCTGCTTGGTTGTATAGCGAAGGCCGACCTTTTTCAGAATTTGAAGGATGACTTGTTCCGTGACGAGTTTCCCGATGAAACGACTACCTGCCGCTTGGATGAGTCGTAGGACGAGTGCCTTTGTATGTGGGTCGAACTGGTTGATCTGCTCCTTGTCGAGGCCGAACCGCTTGCTGATGGCAGGGATGAGTTGAAGGAGCATCCCAACATCGGCAGCGATGTCAGTTCCCGGAATGGGAATCAGGGAGGCTGAGCCGGATACGACTGCTCGAACTGCTACCATGCAGTAGCAGTCCTTTCGGATGTGGTCGAGTTCTTCCAGAGTTTTGGGCAGCATGAGAATCTCTCCTTTAGATGGCGATGGTGAATGGACGAATCATGCCGATCCAGTCGGCTCTCTTTCTAGGCATACGAAAAGCCCCTCCCGCGTTAGCAGAAGGGGCTTGGCCCAGGAAATACGTTTGCACTTCTTCATCGAAGCAGAGCTCGATGCTCTCGATCTTTCGTCGGTCTTTCTTGATCGTGATCTTCTTAATGATGAGCCGCAAGAGTGCCTTTTGTTGCTCAGGTGGAGCAGAGCGAAGGAGCTTGTCAAACTGGGTGAGAACAGACTGGACGAACGAGTAGGCGATCGGGTTACGGTTTTGGTCTTGGAGTTGCGGCGAAATCTCTTCTTTTCGCGCCTCTAGCTTCGCGTACTCGTCCTTTAGAGCATCAAACCGTTTGCTCAGATCATCCTTGTCGATCAGGTCGTCTTCGTAGAGTTTGAACAGCTTTTGCTTCTTTGCGTCGATGCTGGTTAAGGATTTGTCGATGCCACGAAGCTCGTCTTCTAGTGGTTTAATCTTGCCGGACATCGTGGCGTTGATCTTTTTGACGACATCTTCGAGAATGCTGGGTTGCAGAATCACCTCCTTCAATCGCTTGATTACGTAGTCTTCCGCGACTTCTTTACGGATGGTGTTGGCCTTGCAAACGGCAGAGCCTTTGTTTTTGAAGGCCCCGCAAGTGTAGTAGAGTAGCGTCACATTTCCTGTCTTCCGTCGGCTGGTGTTTCGTTGCATGACCATCCCCGCGCCGCATTGCAGGCATCTCAAAAGTCCTGTGAGGAAGAAATCGTTGTCGTGAACTCGCTTTTGCTTCCCGCCCTTGCTCTGAATGAGCTTTTTCACCTGTTCCCATAGCTCTTCCGAGATGATGGGTTCGTGCTGGCCGTCTACGATGATCGGGTCGGGGTTCCTTCCCTTGCGGCGTTTTTCGTTCCAGTCCACACGAACGTTGTACCGAATCTTGCCCATGTAGAGCGGATTTTTCAGGATGCCTTCGATGGAATTGATACCGAAAGGCTTGCCCCGCTTGGTTTGGTGTCCTTCGTGGTTCAAGAGGTTGGCAATCGCCTTGTAGCCTCTGCCTGATGCGTACAGTTCAAAGATGCGCGTGACTAAGGCGGCTTCTGCGGGGACGACCTGTAAAGTGTCGTCCACCGTTTGATACCCAAGCACGGTACCACCGTTCCATTTCCCTTGTCGCGCTCGTTGCTTCATGCCGAGCTTTACATTGTCTACGATCGTGTTGCGTTCGAGTTCACCGACCGCCCCCAGCATAGTAAAAAGGAACTTGCCTGTAGGGGTGGTGGTTTCGATGTTCGGCTCGCTGTAGCTTCGGAAGCCGACGTTGTTTTTGTTGAGGTGGTCAACGATGTTCAGCAGATCGACCTGATTGCGGGCGAGACGGTTGATCTTCCAGACGATGACCTCGTCAAATTCGCTATTAGCGGCGGCCTCAAGCATCGCTTGCAGTTCAAGGCGACCTTTCATTGACTTGCCGGATACACCCCGGTCTACATTCTTCTGGACGACGACTTTCTGAGTGGCTTTGCAGTAGCTCTCAAGCGTCTCGATTTGAGCGTCGATGCTGAACCCGTGTTCGGCTTGTTCTTCGGTGCTAACACGGGCGTAGATGGCGACTCTTTGCAGATCCATTTGCTGGACCTCCTCTGGTTTGATGAGTTCTGGTGTTTGGGCTTTGAAAGTTCGTTAGGATGTTGCTCCGTGTATGTCGTAACCAAAATTGAAAGCATGTTGATGAAGAGCGAATATAACTTTTTGCTGGATTTGTCCATTTCATCTGGCCTCCATTTGCTAGTTCAGAGTGCTCGACAACATACTTAGACCGAGTAATACTTGAGAATCGGATTTCCTCGAGAAGGCAAAAGATTTCGATATCCGCATAGCCGTTCATTTTGTTCAGTTCCCCTATTCCCCTGCTCATTTGAAAGACAGCTAGAGAACAAACAGTTCGACTTGTTCTTTCACTGATTCAGATACAGGGGAAGGAGGGGAAGAAATTGAATTTATGTGAGAGTTCTTAGGCTTACTCCCCCATAACAAAGGGGGAGAGAGTATCATTCGCGGGCTGACTCATTTTGCAAAAGTACGACGTGAACCCGTGTGTGGAGGGAGCCCGATTCTAGGGTTCTCTTTTTTGTGAACTCATCTTTATCACAATCGAGCCAACCGCGAGTAGCCCAGTTTTTCAGGATGACTTGATGAGAGTCTCCAAAGCCGCCTGCTTCTAAGATTTTTTTGAATTGTATCGGCAGAATGAGCACTTCATGGGGGTGTCCGTTCTTGCGTTTAATCAGTACCCAGAATTCTCTTCCCCTCGTGGTGAAATTGTCGCTGTGCAGTAACACAGTTTGCTTGAAGTATTCGAGGGCACGCTTCCCAATGTCACGTTCCTCGCTGTTTTCCTGAATCTGCTGGAGGAGCAGTTCACGTATTTTTTTGCGATCAATGGCAAGGCCAAGAGCTTTTTTTGCATAATAGGCGGTGACAAGAAGAATGGCGAATTTATCTGTAATCCGGTTCGTGAACCTGTCGGCATTTTGAATCTTTTGACGAATGAATTGACAGTAGTATTCCCACTTTCTGTACAATCGCTTAAACGGAAGTTTCAACAGGAACTGCACGAATTCAGGCCCGGCATGTCCGTAGTTCTGGAGTAGCCTGCGTTTGAGCGAGTCAGCGTTTTGTGCCGATGTTGTCCATGCGATGTTTCCAAATTCGAAGAGACGCATTCGAATCCCGACGTTTGGGGAGCTTTTCGTCAATAGAGAATGCTCACCGTTCGAAAGTAGCACACCATTCCAGTTACCGTTTGCAGTTAGCTGTGCCTCCTTGTTTAGTCGAGTAAAACGAGAAAAAGGATTTGTTTTGAAGGGGAGTTACAAATGAAAGTATTCGAGTAGGACAAATGATGTCCGAGGCGGGACAAAATATATGGAAATAAACTTATCATAGAACAAAACCTATGAAGAGTGATACACTATAGATGAAAAAGGCAAACATTTGATCGTATCAGTGTTTCCGAAATTTACATATAAATAAGGAGGAATAACTATGACTATCCCACATCCTATACCTTATCAAGGGAGCAAACGACAATTAGCAGAAAAGATTCTTCAGTATTTCCCGTCGGAAGTAGAAACTTTGATCGAACCTTTTGCGGGATCTGCTGCGATCACATTGGCTGCGGCTCAGAAATCTTTAGCAAAACACTTTGTTATTAATGACATTAACCAACCCCTTATGGAACTTTGGAAGGAAATTATTCAAAATCCTTCTCAGATTGCAAAATGTTATGAGGAAGTTTGGAACGAACAACTTGGGAAGGAACGCGATTATTATGATCTTGTACGAGTCAGATTTAATAGATATCACCAGCCCACTGACCTACTCTATCTATTAGCACGGTGCGTCAAAGCGGCAGTCAGATACAATTCAAAAGGTGAGTTTAATCAAGGAGCAGACAACAGAAGGAAAGGGAGAATGCCCTCAAAAATGAAAAAGGACATATTAGAAGCATCTAAACTATTGTATGGGAGAACGGTTATCCATTCGTTGAATTTCCTTGAAGTGGCTATGATGGCGAATGATAAAGATTTGGTCTATATGGACCCTCCGTATCAAGGGGTAAATAAGGGAGCTAGTCATCGATATATTAGTGGATTGGATTCATGTGAATTTATTGATGCGTTGGATATGTTGAATAAAAACAACATTTCGTATATTTTGAGTTATGATGGACGAACTGGAACGAAGGTGTTTGGAGAAATGTTGCCTAGTCACCTAGAGTTAATGCATGTTGAGATAGAGGCTGGTACGTCATCTCAATCAACTTTGTTGGGGAAGAATGACATAACATTTGAGTCTCTCTATCTCTCTCCTGCTTTAATCAAGAGAATGGACCAATCAGAATATCAAAAACAGTTACAATTGTCTCTATAGGCCACGACTTACAAATGTTCACAAGAGCCTCCCAATATGATAAGCTATGAGGGTCAACAATGCTCTTAAAGCTAAATGAAATACAAATGCGATAACTTGCGCATTTGTATTTCTTTTTGGGGGAATAATCGTGAACAAAGAAGATTTGAGTCCGGAGTTTTTGGAGTTGCTGAAAAGCGTTACAGAAAAAAGACCCAAACAGGTAATTGATCACATTTTAGAACACGGATATATAACTCAAGAAGACTTACAGGAGAAATATGGTTATACACACGGTCCAAGGGCTGCGAAGGATGTTCGAGATAAAGGAATTCCACTTGAGACATTTCGTGTTAAAAGTTCAAATGGTCGTAGTATAGGAGCTTACCGTTTTGGCGACTTCTCAAAAGTTCGAAATGGGGTTTTAGGTGGCAGGAAAGTCTTTTCAAAGGAATTTAAAAAAGAATTACTCGATATTTCGGGGGAAAAGTGCAATATTTGTCATACATGTTATGAAGAGCGTTACCTCCAAATAGATCATCGAGTACCATATGAGGTAAGTGGGGATGAAAAGGACTTTAATGATACGAAAAAATACATGTTGGTCTGTGGTACCTGTAATCGTCAGAAATCATGGTCTTGCGAACACTGTGAGAACTGGAATAATGAAAAAGACCCAGATGTTTGCAAAACTTGTTACTGGGGATCTCCCGAGAAATATAAACATATCGCACTAAGGGAAATGAGAAGAGTGAACTTAGTTTTCGAAAGAGATGAAATAGAATTATATAAAAAGTTGAAGAAAGGTGCCGAAAAAGATTCGTACCCTATTGATGAGTATATAAAAAATATATTGAGGAGCAAATAAAAATAAGTTGGATACAACAAACAAAAATTACATCTGTCGTATTACAACTACATAGAATCTAAAGATCGCAGACTCCATTATTTGGAGTCTGCGATCTTTAATCTCTTTAGTTCTGTGCTAAGTGTCAACGCCGGGGTTAAATTGACCCACTATCGCCGTTTCGAAAATGACCCCCCCCCCGGCGATTTATTGGTCCACACTCTTTGGCATCCCGTAAGCACCAGACTTCATCTTTTCCCGTAGGCGATAGCTGTTCCCACGAATATTCACGATGTGAGCATGGTGTAGTAGACGGTCGAGAATCGCTGTGGCTAGTATCGAATCCCCGATAAGCTCTCCCCATTCCCAAAAGTTCTTGTTACTCGTCATAATGATGCTCCCACGTTCGTATCGAGCACTAATCACTTGAAAGAAGAGATTCGCTGCCACTCGATCCATCGGCAGATAGCCCACCTCATCGATGAGAAGGAGTTTGGGCCGAGTATACACTCGTAGACGCTTGTCTAATCGGTTTTCCTCGTGCGCTTTACGTAGGTCTTCAATGAGATGCGAAAGCGTGACGAAATATACGGATAGACCATGAGTGATCGCTTCCATAGCTAACGCCACCGACAGATGGCTTTTGCCGACGCCTGGCGGCCCAAGGAAGAGGATGTTTTCTGTGCGTGTTGCAAAGCTCATGGTGGCTAGTTCACGTATCAGCCGTTCATCAATGCTTGGCTGAAATGAAAAATCAAATTCGTCAAATTTCTTGCGATAGGGGAGGTGGGCAAGTTTGGTACGCACCTCTAAGTTACGTTGCTGACGTTGTGTGATCTCTTGACCCAGAAGGTCATTCAGGAATCCGATATAGGTAGGTTGCTCTCGCGTTGCACGTTCGAGGCAAGCATCCAAGGCGGCAGCCCCTTGATGGATTCCGAGATCTTCAAGTCGAGCGCGGACTTGTTCCAACTCGATCATGCTCCCACCTCCACCAGTTGCTCATACACATCGAGTGATCGTACCACGACCTGTTCGGATGAAACCTGTATAGCCGTTGGTTGAGGATATGTCCTGCCGTTGGCAGCGGAGAGACCGGCATACTGTTTGGGACAGTTGCGAATGGCTCGTGAACGGTGAACGGCTTCATGTCTGGCGACTTGAAGGTGATCGACCCAAATCTCGATCCAACCATTACAGTCTCGGACTGCCACTTCACGCCCACTGTATTGCCAGGGCACACCGTAGCGAACACTATCATAACTTACGAAACCGTCCCGACTAACACGTCGGGCTTCTCGACGGTACTTGGCCCAACGATCGTTCGAGGGAAGGGACTGAAGTTCCTCGCTGGAAAGTCGATCGCAGGGACGTTCGCCGGTCGTACCATGAATACGACGATTGACCTCTTCACACCAGACTCGTGCTTGTCGGTTCAGATCGCCAATATCAACAAACTGACGCCCCGGAATGAAGTTCTCCTTTACGAAGCGGACGGCTCGTTCAACCTTTCCTTTCGTCTGCGGTCGACGTACGCGGCATACTTAACCCGATGCTTGCAGCGAAATCCTCGTAGAGCGGGTGCCAGCGTGGCTTTTTGTCATCACCCATCCCAAGAATGACCGTCTTCATGTGATCGGTTAGCATGACGCGAGGAATACCATTGAAGTACTCGAAGGCATGAATCATGCAACGCAAGAAACTATGAATGTCGCAACGTTTCGTGAATTCGATGTACGTGGATCGCGAGTAACCTAGCACCATAACGAAAACGGCAACCTTACGCCTCTCTCCGTTCTCTTCCACGTAATCACACAGCCCCCAGTCTACTTGCGCATGTTCACCCGGTTTGGTTTCGTAACGTAGAACGGCTTGCGCCTGTCTAGGCGGGCGATAGCCGCGTACATAGTCCTTGAGTATTGTTCTGCCCCCGTCGTATCCTTTCTCACGTAAAAGACGCAGCAATACTTCGCAATTGTAGATTCCGTTCGTAAAACACTGCTGCAAAAAGGGCATGAACGGGTCAAGTTTCGACGGCCGTTCCGCAGTATCCTTAGATCGCGGAAGTTCGCGATCTCTCAGGTACTTTCGGATTGTATTACGCGAGAATCCCGTTTCTCTGGCCATGGCTCGAATGCTCTTGCCCATAGCCTTCATTTCGTGTAAATTGATCACAGTCCCACCTCTTAGCATTTGGATGTCTCCCCTCGATGACTTGGCCGTTTTCGAGGAGATATTCGCTATTTGGTGGGTCATTTCTTTTTCGGCTATGCCGGGTCAATTATACTCCGGCGGTGACACTAAGAAACATCTATCACTGATGTGTCTTTTAGTAGTTTATAATTTATTTCAAATTTCCCTTTGTATGAGTGTTGTAGATAAAGAACATGCGCTAACACCGATACGGTGAACCGTATCATAATTAACGGCGAGAAATGTTGATTGTGGGGATGGCGAGTAGAGTTGGCGGGCATGAGGAATAAAGTAGAATTTATCCCCTACAACCTTTGGGTTTAGAGGTTTTTGCTTTGAAAGGAGAGAAATATTGCGCTATATATTTCCAGCTTGTGGTATCATAAAAGGATCGAGATTTTAATCTCAGGGGCGAAGCTAACGCATAGGAATTTGCGAAATTCGTGAATGATACATTGTGTGAAATATCCGCAAGTTCAAAAATAATATGTAAGAGGTGTACAAATGTTAACCTACGAACAGATTACAAGCCAAATACTTGATTCGATGAAAGATGCAGGAATTAATCCATATCTTATTAGACATAAACTTGAGTTGGTTACTCTTATGAAAGAATTTGAATGTTTGTGTGTCGTGAAAAATAAGAAATCCCCCTATATTACAAGAGCAGAGATTAGTTTCAGTTGGGAAAGTATCATGACGGCTGAATCGATTTACGGAGGAGATTGTTGCGCTCTATTCCATGATGAAACTGAAGATTGTTTACATGATGATGAGAACAGGGAAGCAGTATTGGAACTGGAAATTAAATATAACATAGAGGCCAAAGAAGAGTTCAAGGAAGAGACGAATCTAATCAATACAGAATTACTGACAGTTATTAACGCAGTAATGGAACATCAAAATAAACCACAAATAACATGGGTGATAACTCTTAATAATAATGGAGCACACTTTATAAGTGATGTAAAATTGCAACATTACTGGAACATAGAAATCAAAGATGAAGATTTAGAATTAACTGAAATTTTTGAAGAAGTGCATGAAATGCTAGTAAATATTGATAGATTGCCCTTTGTTAAAGACGAATTCTAAGTTACTCAAGAAGGTGGATACATCACATAAAACATATTCACGCATCGAGCCCAAAGATGACCACAGTGACCAATGAGCCAAAAGCAATCATGACAGTGAGCATTTAATATTCTGACATACCGATCTCCCCCTCTTTCGTGAGGGGATGAGCCGACCACTCTTGAGGAGCCTTATTCAATGTGTTGTTTGTATTAGCATAGCGGAATGTAAGTGAGAACTGTTGTTTATTAGATTGTGATAAAAAATTTATGAATTGGCATGGGTTTGTGCTTACTGCCGTTACGGTGAACCGTATCATAGGTAACGGCGAAGAACACGAAGCAAATGAAACTTTGTCTAACTTGGTCGATGTTATTGAGGTCAATAAACGCTCTATGTTAGAATGAACTTGCAGAGCTTGCATAAAATAAAAAAGACCATAGGTGCTTGAACACCTACGGTCGGTTGACACAACTGATACCTTGCAAGGGTGTCGGCTCATAGGTTTGCAAAATAGATCGCCGGAGCTACCAACTCGAAGGGCGATCTATTTCTTTTTATTTTGATTGTCCAACATATGCTTAATGATTGTCACCACCAGAGTCAAAGCTGCTACGAGGAACAGCCCAAACTGGAGCATGAGTGAAATCATTTCATGTGTCGACATTCTCTCACCCCCTTTCGTGAGGGGATGAGCCGATCACCCTTGAGGAGCCTATTCAGTTGTGTTGGTTGTATTCTAGCATAGGAGAATCAAATTCGGAACGCTTGTTCTTTAGAGTGTGGTGGAAATTTTATTTTTGCTGATCGTTTGTGCCGCGGCTGTTACGGTGAACCTTACCACAAGTATTGACATCGTTTTGAGGATTGGGAGAAGGGTCAAAGACAAGCGTGATGTCTTTGACCCTTCTCCCTTTGATGTTTTCGGAGGGAATCAGGGTAGCAACTCTTGGACTTGATCAAATGAGACTTCTTCGATAGAGGTGGTGTACAGTTCGCGGACAAACTGTTCACTTTTCCCTATCATATTAAAGAATAATTTATGGTTTTCTTTTGACTCTAACTGCACCATGATGTAATAATTAGGATACCAGCCAAAGCTGTCCCAATACACGTCCGCAACCACATTTGAAAAGCCTGAAGAATAAAACGTCGAACGCACACAAAGACGAGGAGATGAGTTATGAAACTTCTGCTTACAGCTGGAGGCATCAGTAACAAAAGCATACATAACGCATTGGTTGACATGCTGGACAAACCGATTGCCGAGTCAAGCGCCCTCGGCATAACCACTGCATCGTACGCATTACGCGGTGGTGCAGGTCTCGCATGGAACTTCTTCAATGGACAAGACGGCGCACCGATGACTGAGTTGGGCTGGAAGTCCATGGGGGTGCTGGAGCTAACTGCGCTGCCCAGCATCGATCAAGAGCTTTGGGTTCCAATGCTCAAGGAGACTGACGTTCTACTGGTGAATGGCGGTGACCCGTTGTTTTTGTCTTACTGGATGAAGCAGTCCGGACTGGCAGACCTCTTGCCGTCGCTGCGGTTAGTCTATGTAGGAATGAGTGCCGGGAGCATGGTGATGGCACCAAACATCGGGGAATTCTTCGTTGGCTGGACTCCACCCACCGGTGGTGATAAAACGCTGGGTCTGGTCGATTTTGCGATGTTCCCGCATCTGGATCACGAGATGCTGCCGTATAACACGATGGCGAATGCAGAGAAATGGGCAGCCGGGATGCAGGGTCCGGCGTATGCAATGGATGATGATACCGCCATCAAAGTGATCGATGGAGAGGTCGAAGTTGTATCCGAAGGGCATTGGAAACTGTTTACGCCCTGATGCACTCGGTGGTCATTTCATAAAAGTGCATCCCTTAACATGTCATTGGCGATTCCAAGGGAGTCGCCTTTTTGTTGTGTGTAGATGGTCGGTGCCGTATACAGGAGGAAAAGAAAAGGGAACGGACGAAAGCCCGACCCGTGTGCCGTTTGCCGTGAACATTTCACTATCTTTGATGTTCAAGAGTGTTAAATCTGCGTGGAGGAGTTGCTGTAGGGCATCGCGGCGTGAAATTACCCCACGAGCTCCCCATGAATCGCAATCCGGTTGGTGCCGGTGGACTTGGCGAGATACATCGATTCGTCCGCCGCGCGAATGAGATCGAGCTCCGTCTTGCCCTCTGCCCATAGCGTACAGCCGACGCTGGTGGACATCGGCAGTTGAAACTCCTTAATCCGCATCGGCGACTCTAGTTGACCGATCAATTTCTTGGCAACCTTCATCAAGCCGTCGTAGCCGCTATTCAGCCATGCCGCGACCACGAACTCATCTCCGCCTACGCGCGCGACCAGATCGGATTCGCGAACCGCTTTCTTGATGCGATTCGCGAATTCTACAAGCACGAGATCGCCGACCTCATGTCCGTACGTATCATTGCATTGCTTGAATTTATTCAAGTCGAGGTAGAGCACCCCAAATAAGCCTTCCTCTCGACTGGCCCGATTCATCCAGCCTTGGATTCGATCGCTAAAGCCTCTACGATTCAGCAATCCCGTCAGAATGTCGCGCTCTGTCAATTGAATAAGCTCGCTCTCCAGTTTTTCGCGTCTTTCAATTTCGGCTCTTAATTGAACCAATAATTGCTCGTAATCGTTTAGAATCCGAATTTTGGCGTCGTAGTTAATTTGCTTGCCTAGCTCCGAGCCCAGGGCGAGCGATAACAACTGCAGCGTCTCGATGTCGCGGCTGGAGAAAGCATCGGGACGGCCGGAGATGACTTTCAACACGCCGACGGCGTTGCTCGATTCGAACAGGGGAACGCAGACCATGCTCCGCGCGCCGACCTTCATACACGCTTCCTTGTTGACGCGATCGTCCTGTTGCGTATCTGGCGAATACAAGATTTCCTTCACTGTAACGCACATGCCCGACAAGCTGCCGTTCTTATTGATTCGAATGCCGTGATGAGGCTGCAAGGTGCCGCTGACGGCGGCATACACCATTTCATCGCCCGCCAGCATCTCGATGGTAGAACCGTCGGCATCGGTTAATAGGCACATCCGATCGCAGATCGTCTGCATAAACAGCTTCAAATCAAAGTTAGATAACAGGATCTGCTGTTGGATTTCCATTATGACTTTAAGGTGAGGGTTCTCAAGCATCGTCCCAACTCCTCCATGATTCACATAGTAATCTGTCGGCCATCATTTGTTAATATGCTAGCACTTTTAACTAGGTTTGTCAGCCAAGCTCCGAACTTTGGGGACAGTAGGAGGAGTTGCTGCGGTAAACCAATGCTTGTAATGTTCAAAACCAAATACTAGGATCATACTATGATACGGAGGTGTCACAACTTTATGAAACCGCGAATCACAGTACTTACATTGGGTGTCGATGATTTAGAAAGATCGTTGCTGTTCTATCGCGATGGACTTGGTTTCCCAACACAAGGTATCGTTGGCACAGAATTTGAACATGGCGCCGTTGCCTTTTTCGACTTACAAGCAGGCGTAAAGCTCGCGATTTGGAAACGCAAAGATATCGCTCATGATGCAAGGATTCAACAGACCGCATCAAGTCCTACTGAATTTACCATTGGTCACAATGTGAATAGCAGGGAGGAAGTTGATCAGGTCATGGAACAGGCAAAAAATGCGGGTGCAAGTATCACGCTTCCAGCGCACGACACGTTTTGGGGTGGATACTCGGGCTACTTTCAGGACCCAGATGGCCATTTGTGGGAAGTAGTCTGGAATCCACAGTGGGAGATCTTATCATAAGTAGCGCCTATATTGGGATATTGAGAAAGAAGAAGCATCGAAGACGAGTTCAATGTCTTTGATGCTTCTTTGTTTTGGGTGGGAGGATGCTGAAAATACGATAATTATTTATTGTAAAACGATAAATCGCGTGCTAGAATCAAAATGCGAATCACTAATGGAGGTGCATTGTATGAAACGCGAAACACTTTTTTTAAAGGCAGCAGTTATTCTTATGGGTGTTCCTGTTCTTGCTTTGTGTATATTTTTTGTACCTGCCATCTCGAATTTTATGGCAGAATTATATCCTGAGGCAGCTTATCTGCAATATCTTCTTATGATCGGGTTGTATGCAACGGCGATCCCGTATTATATTGCTTTGTATCAAACTTTTAGACTGTTAACCCATATGAATCGGAACAAGTCTTTCTCAGAATTATCCTTCCAAGCTTTAAAGAATATAAAATACTGTGCCACTGCAATCAGTATGTTGCATGTGCTAAACCTGCCGCTGTATTACCTCATGGCGAAGCGAGTTGACCCGCCAATTATCATGCCAGTCGGATGGGGCTTGATTTTTTCCGCACTTGTGATCGCAGTCTTTGCTGCTGTTCTTCAAAAGCTAGTAAAACATGCCATCGATATAAAATCAGAAAATGATTTAACGGTCTGAGGTGATAACATGGCAATTATTATCAATATTGATGTGATGCTGGCGAAGCGGAAAATGAGCGTAACAGAACTTTCGGAGAGGGTTGGAATCACAATGGCTAACCTTTCGATATTGAAAAATGGAAGGGCAAAAGCTATTCGGCTTTCAACTTTAGAGGCAATTTGCAAAGCATTAGAATGCCAGCCCGGGGATCTATTAGAGTACAAAATTGAAGAAGGCACTGATGGGGAATAACCACAAATACGGAGTGACAAATACACCATTTCTTGAGAATGGTGTCTTTACACATCTGCTGGAGATCAAACCATGGTCCGCACCTTCCGATCAAACACGATGTGCTAGAGCAGTTACGGTGAGCCTTATCATAAGTAATTGATCAATGAGACCTTGTGAGGCGGCCTCGCCAACTGTACTAGCGGTTCTCCATTTCCCAATCCTCTAAAAGAAGTAACGTAAAGCCATGATCGAAACCATCCCCGCAACTACCGTTCCGAGCAGGCTTTTCGTTTTCATCGCGACGAGAACCGCAGGGATCGCGGCCAGCAGCTCGACATCGTTTAACAGGGAGAACTGCCCATCCTGAACGAAAAGCTCCTGTCCAATCAAAGCTGCCATGACAGCGATGGGAACATTGTTCAACCAGCGAATTCCCCATTCCGGGAGTTCCATCCGACTCAATACCATAAGCGGCAATACCCGCGGCAAGAATGTCACGAAGGCAGAGCCGAGAATAATCAAGAAGACATCCCATCTCACTTCCATTTCTCGATCACCATCCCAATCGTAGAAGCGATTACCGTTGCTACAATAACCCCCGCATTTCCCGGATAAACAACCGCTACTCCTACCGCAATGATCACCGCACAAGTAGCCACCATGACATCGAGCTTCACTTTTTTACGACCGGCAATCGCCAGGATCAACAAACCGATAAACATGGCAGGCAGAGCATAATCCAGTCCGAACTTTTCCGGGTCTGTAATCCATTGTCCAAAATAGGCACCTGCGAGATTGGCGAAAATCCAGTTGAGATAAGCGGTCAGATTTAACCCGTGCATCCATTTTTCATGGAGCCGGTTTCTTTGCGCTGCTTCATGAATGGCCACGCCAAATGTTTCATCCGTCAACAGAGAGCCGATCAGCATATTTTTAAACGGTGTCAGATGCCGAAAATAGGGGGATAGCGCCGCACTGAGCAGAAGATGCCGTGAATTCACAAAGAAGATCGTGATCAGGATCGCGGTTACCGAACTCCCCGCGGCAATCATTCCGGCTGCAATAAACTGTGCAGAGCCTGCGTATAGCAATACGCTCAGAAGGATGATTTCCAAGATGCTCAGACCCGCGGTCTTTTCCAAAACACCCGCTGCAAAACCAATGCTCAGATACCCGAGCAAGGTCGGAATACAATCCTTCACTCCCTGCAGAAAGCTGCCTTCCTCTCTTGGAGTCGCAAATGTTTTTATTCGAAGCCCTTCTTGACTCATTTTTCTCCCTCTTCTCCAATTTTTTCTTTAGATGTTAGAATGATAACGACTATGAAAAAGGGGAAGAAAATACGGTTCACATCTACATGAACCGTTTTCCTGTTACCACATGATAGAGATCCGGTTTGTTTCTCCAAAGAGCTTCTACTTTTTCCGGGCCAAGCACCTTGGTTACCTCAGCAAACATGATATCGTGGCGAATGTATTCGATGGCTACGAGGACAAGTGCCGGGTCTTGGGTTTTGATTGCCCACGCTACTCGATTCGGTCCGAAGTTGGCGATCAAGACTTCTTCTTTGTCCCTTGCCACGATGGTCAGATGACCGCCCATTCGCTCTTCTGCCACTTCCGGAGCCATATAATCGTGATGGTAGGTGGTCCCCAGCTGTGTTTCTGCTTTTCCAAACAGCACGGAAAAGACAGGGATTCCCTCGTGTACGCGTCGGTCAATCCGCTCCTGGATAAATCCGACCTGCGGTTCCCAAATGGAGAGCCAGAGCTCTTCTTTGGCTTCCTCGATCATTTCGTTGATTTCCATGAGGACGTGCTCGTCGCTGCTGATTCGTCTGATGAGGTCTACTTCTTGTTCGCTTTCCAGTGCGGAGAGGTTTTTTTCCAAGTAATCAAAGGATTGTTCAAAGTTGTTGCGCAGTCTCCCGATCAAGTCCTTGGCTGGCAGCGGTGCGTACGTGACCGGCTCTGAAGGTACGGTATAGATCGCCCCTTTGTCGAGCAGCTTGCCGATCACTTCATAAATCATGGAGCGCGGTACGCCTGAGCGCTTGCTGATTTCGTAGCCTGTGATTGGAGAGATCTTCAACAAACTGATGTAGGCTTTGCATTCGTATTGGGAAAAGCCAAGCTTTTGCAACTCTTTAAAGATTTCTTCCATAAGAACCCACCTAGTAGTTGTTATACTTACTACGCTCACTATATAGTGCTGTGATCTTGATGTCAATCGGGTGTCGATAAAAGCATGACGGGAACAATATGGTTGTTTAGAATGTATATAATAGTTCATGTTTGAGGAGGCTGGTCAGATGAATGTTGTGGTGAAGGAATACAACGATCATTGGAGACAAATGTTCAGCGAGGAAGCTCAAAAAATTAAAGATGTTTTTGGCGATGAGTTACTTGAGATTCATCATATTGGAAGCACCTCTGTTCCAGGATTACACGCCAAGCCCATTATCGATATCATGCCCGTCGTAACAGATATTGAAAGGGTCGATTTGTATAACGAACAAATGAATGGCCTTGGTTACGAGTGTATGGGCGAGTTGGGCATGAAGGGCAGAAGGTACTTCAGAAAAGGCGGAGATGATCGAACACATCATGTCCATATCTTTCAGATCGATAACAAGGAAGATATTTATCGCCATTTGGCTGTAAGAGACTACCTCCGTGCGCATGTCGAAGAGGCAGTGAAGTACGGGAATTTGAAAGCAAATCTTGCAATAAAATTCCCTAAGAATATCGAAGCTTATATGGATGGTAAAGACGAATTTGTCAAAGAGTTAGAAAGAAAAGCGCTGGATTGGTATATGAATCGTTAAGCAACTAACACTCTGGCGCTGTTAGATGGCAAGACTCAGGCATGCCAGGCTTGTCCTTGATACGGCATAGGTGAACCGTACCGCAAGTAGGGAAACCGTTTCATGAGCCGCGAATAAACAAGTGGAGAAGTCCGATCCCCTCGGTGAGATTTTACTCTAGACAAGACACCAAATGGTGTCATATAATCAAAGCGTCACCAAATGGTGTCCAATCAGTTTGGTACCATGATGTGAAGGAACACAGCCCCGAGGAAAAATAATTGCTGAGTGGCCGCAGACTTTTGGGGTGGTGAGTGGGTGTTGTGAGTGAGAACAAACAATTGCGGGATGTGTTTGATGCGATTGCAGATCCAACGAGGCGCCAACTGATCCGTCTGTTGGCAGAGTCGGAGGAGGTACCGCTGCATGAATTAACGGCACAGTTTGCAATGGGCCGTACAGCGGTATCTAAGCATTTGACGATCCTGAAAGAGGCCGGACTGGTACTTGACCGAAAAGTCGGCAGAGAAACCCGATATCGGCTCAACGCCTCTCCGCTCAGAGAAATTCAAGATTGGGTGGCTTTCTACAACCAGTTCTGGACTACGAATATGTTGCGCTTGCACAGACTGTTGGAGGACGAGGAAGAATGATTGCAAGCGAACCGTTTGCAGCTTAGGAAAAAAGAGATAAGAGGAGCGATACAAATGTCCTATATCGTTGATTTCAAAAACGTGTCTACGGTTGGCTTAGAATCATCACCTGTAGCAGAAGCGCTGGCTGGTTTGCGTGCGAATGAAGCCCGGTACCACATGAACAAATACAAGCATGAATTTACGGTTGTACCGGCTAGCGAAAGTCAGGAAGCACTGGATTATGTGAACCGAATTTTGAAAGAACGTGACATTGAGTTTTCGGCCAAACCTTTAGAAACATCGAGTTTTCAAGTGGAAAATATCAAAATGACCTACGTCTTTTATGAGGATGGCCTTGGGCTCAACGTCATGTATACGGTTGATGACGGTAAGAAGCGGGCCGTTGGTTTTAAGCTTTCTGAGGGGATGGAAGTACCCAAGGAGTTAGAAGGAAAGTTTAAGTTTGCCAGACAGAAGTCGAAACTTGCTGGAACCATTCGGGGCTCGTTCTTTGTGATCAAAGGAGAATATTGAAGGATCATCTTGCTCCTTATTTGTACAAGGAAGAAAGACAAGCTATGAATAGCTTGTCTTTCCCTGCATAGTTATGCAGTTGTTGTTGTTGTTGTTGTGCTGCGCTCGATGACTTTGCCACTGAGGTTGATCGGCCCGACAACTTGTGCTGTCGAATTCGCAGTCGCGTTTTCGACGGTCAAGGTGTAGGAATGAGTGCCGGCGCGCGGGTTCAAGTCGATTGCTTGGAGAGCAACCGTGTAGAACTGTTCGGACCCGGTCGACTCCACGCCTTGTTGCGTGCGGAAGATCTCCACATTGTCCCGCAATACGCGAAACACCAGTTGCGCGATGTTACGAACGCCTTTTACGCCGACGGTTGCCAACAGCTCCACCGTGTTACGGCGTCCGGTCGTCGTTCCGCTTGGTACGGTCAGACGAATCGTGGCCAGACGCAGCCGACGCGGAGCACGCGGAATCGCAGTTGCAGTTCCGGTATTCGTACGGCTCCGCGGCTGGACAGCTTGGTAATCGCGAATTTGAACTTTTCTTGCCATGGTAAACTTCACCTCCTGCAAACAGGGTATGAGGAGGGGCGAGTTTCGGTGTGGACAAGTATCGAACGTGATTCGTCTATTTTATTGGTTTGATGGTTTTTGATTTCGATTCCGACAGCTGGGGAGTGGCACGAATGGGAAACACCGACATCTTTGAAATGATGGCGAAGCGGTATGACACTTCTGAACGAGTCCACATTGCGAAGGTAGCATCAGATGCCATTCGTGAATATGTAGTGGATGCAAAAGACAAGAACGCGATAGATTTTGGGTGCGGAACGGGTCTTGTTGGAGTGAACTTATTAGATGACTTCAACTCGATTCTTTTTCTGGATACCTCACAAAATATGATCAATGAAATGAACCAAAAAATCACCGAATTTGAGATCCGGAATGCAGAGACGTTATGCTTTGATTTCGAAAAAGAGGGTCGATCTGATTTACATGCTGACTACATTTTCATGGCTCAGGTTCTCCTCCATATTGATCATATTGAAGTCGTGCTGTCGAGGCTGTATGAGGTTCTAAACGCAGGAGGGCATTTGCTGATCGTAGATTTTAATAAAAACGAAAACGTAGCCTCCGACAAGGTCCATAACGGATTTGATCAAGAAAACCTGATCGAACTGATGAGTAAGATCGGTTATCGAGAAATACAATCCAAAACGATCTATTCGGGAAGTAAAATATTCATGAACCACGACGCATCTTTGTTTGTCCTTGATGCTCGAAAATAGAGCAAGAGGGTGTAAGGAGGATACTTCTAGCGTGAAAGACATGAACAACTACAACACTTTTATCGAAGTGGCTGCAGACTGCCCGGTTGGAGTGGCTCAGATCCCAGTGACAAAGGGTGAGACGAAGACCATTCCCGTATTACAATACGAGTTGATTGCGAACCATCCTTACAAATACACACAAGAGGATGTACTATTTGAAGTATATGCTCTGCGCAATCAGATACCAGATGAACAAAGGCAAGCAGCGCGCGAGAAGTTTTTCTCCAAAGGGCAGCCTTGTCTTCGTACCTCGTCTTTATGTAAGCGCTACGGGTGGGGGATTCATCATGATGCACAGGGCAAAGTGGCCCTGTACGCTGTCGAGTCTGATGAGTACAAGGAGTTCGTGAACGACAACGGGATAAAAAACGTCAAAGCAATGCGCTCTAGCCGCGCATAACGAGATCTCCTTCGGCCATGTGCAAAGGAGGTCTTTTTCAATTTGAAAGGGTTTCGTAGAAGGAAGGCCGCACCAACCTGACAGTTTGGTGCAGGAGATGCACGGCTCACTTCTGAAGAATGCAATATAGTGAAGACGAGAGGGTGATCGTGAGGATGGATTGGGTAGCGCGAATGAATGAGGCGATTCGTTATATCGAAGAGCGGATCACGGAGGAAATCGAGTACGCCGAAGCAGCCAAAATCGCATGCTGCTCCACGTATCATTTCCAACGGATGTTTTCCTTTCTTACAGAAGTTTCGCTGTCCGAGTACATTCGCAGACGGCGGCTCACGTTAGCGGCTTTTGAACTGCAGAGCAGCGATGTCAAGGTGATCGATCTGGCGCTCAAGTATGGCTATGACTCCCCCGAGGCCTTTACCCGTGCGTTTCAAAAAGTACATGGCACCACGCCGACGGCCGCCCGCAGCGCGGGGACGAAACTCAAAGCCTACCCGCGAATGTCCTTTCAACTCTCAATCAAAGGAGTTGCGGAAATGGATTACAGAATCGAAGCATGCGGTCCGTTCTCAATTGTCGGCATCAAGAATCGTGTCAACACGGAACAGGCTTTTGACGAGGTCCCCAAGATCTGGGCAAGTGCAGGGGAGAGGGGGATTTTCGGGCAGCTCTGGGAGGTCCGCAATGCTGACCACATGATGCGGGGCATTTTGGGTGTCTGTGCGAATGGGGAATTTGGAAAGAATGAAGAATTTGACTACATCATGGCGATCGCTTCTGAACAAGCACCACCGGAAGGGATGGTCAGAATGGAGTTTCCGGAAGCGACTTGGGCGGTTTTTGAAGCGCCTGGATCTCCAGATCAACTTCAAGACATCTGGAAACGTCTGTACACGGAGTGGGTGCCCGTCTCCGCCTATGAGCTTGCTTACTTGCCGGCCATCGAATGCTACCTGCCCATCGAGGAAAATAAGAACGAGTTATGGGTGCCGGTCGTAAAAAAACGGTGAGCGTCGAAGCTCTGACATTCATGAGGTGTGAAGATTGTCACAAGCAACGCACACGCTAAATTACCCGGCAAGGGTGTCGGCTCATAACTGTTGCGAAATAGATCGCCGGAGTTAGCAACTCGTAGGGCGATCTATTTCATTTCAGTTGATTAGAAATTGATTCGCTTATAGAATTGCGTAATCATGTTGCGGCTCACATAGGCAACTTCCGGCAAGCCGTCAAATGTCACCATGTAGGTTTGACCTGATGGCGAGATCGTTTTGACATGATTTAAGTTGATCAAAAAACTTCGATGAGAGCGGAAGAAGATCGAGCGATTCACGCGTTCTTCCAACGTTTTCAACGTTTCAAATACTTGAATCTGTTTCCTTGGACCCTCTTTCAGATAAATCGTCGACGCTTTGGAGTCTGCCGCAATGAACCCGATCTGATTTTGATCGATTAACTCGATTCCCCGGTTGGTCTTGATCCCCAATCGGCTTGTCTCCGCTTGTTGCATGGAATCTTTCATCCGTGTCTGTTCGATTTTCCGTAGACATTTATAAAGCCTTTCCTCACGAAAGGGTTTGATCAGATAGTCTGTCGCATCCACATCATACGCTTGTGAGCCATAGTCTGTAGAAACGGTGATAAATACGATGCAAAGTTCGGGGAATACATGGCGCAACTGTTTGGAAGCGGTAAGGCCGTCCCCGTCGGGCATGTCAATGTCGAGAAACAATACATCTGGTCGAAGCGATTGAACACGTTCTTTTGCTTGCTTGCCGGTTGCTGCTTCAGCTACGACATCCATCAGATTTTCGTTCAAAAATGCTGCCAGTTCGCTGCGGACTTTTGGATCGTCATCGGCTACTACCACTTTTAGAGACATCAGGCACCTCCATTACGTGATGATCGGCAAGAACAGGTAAATCGTTGTGCCTTCGTTTCGCGCACTTTCTACTTCGATCTGACCTTCATATTTTACTGACAGCCGCTTTACGATCGATAAGCCAATTCCAGTATGATCTTCTTTCGAGGTATGTCCCTCAAGAAATATCGCATCTCTGTCCTGCTCAGAGAGAAACGAATTTGCGTTATAGACCTTAAAAACCACCATGCTCTGTAACAGACGCTCCACAGAAAGTTTTATATATCGCTTCTCCACCTCCGCTTTTCTCTCTTCCTCGATCGCATTGTCCACTAAGTTCCCAATGACCTGAATTAACTCATACGATCTCATCTGCATCTGAGGGATTGTCGTCTGCACATCGAATTCGAGCTGAATCCGGGATTGATTGGCAAGCTCAGCTTTTGCTAACAACAAGCAAGCTAAGGGTAGGTGGCCAATATTTACTAGATTTTGTGCAAGGCGAACTTCTACGGAATATTCTCTCAGGTACTCAATCGCTTCTTCAAACTTTTGCTCTTGCAAGAGATTGGAGACGACATAGATCTGATTGACATGATCATGTCGATGGGAACGGATGATATCCATCAGGTTTTTCATATTCTCTACATAGACGTTTTCCACCGATGATACGCTCTGTTTCTCAATCATCTTTGCAAAGGAGACGAGCATGAAGATGCCGATAAACAAAATGATAAAAACAACGTAGGTAACCGTTTTATACAAACCCAAGTTCAAAAAAGTGCCTAAAAACTCTGTGCTTGTCGATAAGATGAGTAAAAACAATACCAGAAACAGGATACAGATATTCTCCGATAATCTTCTAAATTCGTCGTTTTGATGATAGATCCACCGCGAAAGGGAGATCTCGAAATAGGAAAGGAAAAGGCCGGTAAGTAAGGAGAGAACGTTTAGTACGAAACTCAAGATCACGAATTGATCTTCGTGGTCCAATCGATTCAAAACGCTCTCGATCGGAAAGATCGAGACAGAGTCCAAGAGGTATAAAAAAAGCGTTTCCTTTGCCAAGCTCAAGACGAGATAGAATAAGGCAATGATCAGGCTTACTCGATTGGAATACCGGAAGCAGGCTTTGATCATGAGAAAAAATAAGAAAATATTTGCACATGACCGAAGTGGCAAGGTAGGCAGGAAAGCATAAGTCGCATAGGCGGCCAGGCTAAACAAAAGACAGACAACAAGATGTCTTGCTGCACGCGTACGCCAGCTCAATCCAACAATCGTTAAGAAGAGGTACCAGTTCACAATCGCTTCTGGTAAGGAACCCAGAATGTAGATGTACATAGTGACCCCCTAAAATTTATATTTTTACGAAATTATTTCCTGAGATCAATAATATCAAGTAAAAGGAAATATGTACATGTAAAAAATCATTCCATTCATTCCTTTTATGATTCATTCGCGCGAGAATTCCACCCTCTCGTTTCGAATTTCTTTAACTCGCGCTCGTTCCGATCTATATTTTAATCAACCAAAAGGTGTCAGATTTCCAGCGGCCACGCAACCGAAACGACAGGTTCATACCTGGACTGCTCAAAGGGAAGAGCGGGAAAACGGATCTGGAAATGGCAGCCTTCTTGCTGGAAGGTGAACACGTTTGGTGGACAGTCGGGGGATAGGGAAGCCAGGAATCGCACTCGTTTTCAATTCAAAACCAAAGGAGATGTTGACATGAAAAAATCTTTGCTCTGCGCAACCGCTCTTGCAGCAGCCATGACCCTGATCACCGCCCCGGCCTCGGCGGCTACTTCCTACTGGGAGTATGAAGATAACTCCGTATACGGCTCGAACACCAACAACACCTTTACCTCCCCGCAGGTGATCTACATGAACCTTGGCGACACCGGCAGCGGTTATATCAAGCGCAGCGGCGACGTTGACGTATGGAAGTTCCAACCGAAGATGGGCAGTACTACCTACGTTGGTCGCAACGCGAAAATCAACCTGTCCGTTCCGCCGAATCTGAACGGAGTGCTCGAGATCTGGAGCCCGGATGGTTTGACCCTGATCCAAAAAGTGGATGCCAATGGCGCGGGCGGCGCTGAATCATACACCATGACGATGAGCCAGAACGTTTGGTACAACATCAAGGTGTACGGCAATGGCACCTCGTATGACCCGAATTTCAACTACACCTTATCGGTGACCCTCCTATAATTACGAAAAAAGGGACACTTTTTCACAAGCGTCCTTTCAGTTCGCAGACAAACGCCCTCGTTGTTCAAACAACACGAGGGCGTTTGTTATTTGTATATGCCAGATGGAGAGAATGCCCCTCAGAAAAGGGGTCTTTGTACTTGGTCACGAATAGGAACTTGGAATTTTAAAACATGACGTGTGGAGGAAGCGGCAGATGTCCACGAAAGAATCCGAAAGGCAATTTCCGAAGTCAAAAGGGGTCGTTATGACGACGACAGGCGGCAGCATCTCTGTTGTGCCCGCGAACGAGGCGTCATGGGAAGACCTTGAGGCTGTACTAGGCGCTGCCAGGTGCCACTCAGGCCGGTGCTATTGTCAGCGGTACAAGATCCCGGTCTCGAAGTGGAACCAGATTGACGACGACGAACGCGCCTTCCTGCTGCGCGCCGAGACCAACTGCGGGAACCCGGAGGCGGGCACAACCAGCGGACTTCTCGCATATCTCGACGATGAGCCAGTCGGGTGGTGCGCGATTGAGCCCCGGATTGCCTACAAAAAGCTGTCCAGCAGCCGAGTCCCGTGGGCGGGACGGAACGAGGATAAGCAAGATGAAGGCGTTTGGGCCATCACCTGTTTCTTGATTCGCAACGGGTATCGCCGGCGCGGGATCACCTATGAGCTCACGCGCGCTGCCGTCGAATTCGCTCGGAAGCGGGGCGCTCGCGCTGTTGAGGGCTACCCGATGATCACCGTACCTGATAAGGAAATCACTTGGGGGGAACTCCACGTTGGTAGTCGCAACGCGTTCGCCGCAGCCGGATTCCGTGAGGTGACCAGACCCACTGAGCGTCGAGTTGTGATGCGCCTCGATCTGGAGTAGATCGCCGCGTTGGAAATCTGGCGCTTACAGTCAGCGCGGTGTGCCGTGTCAGAATCACACCTTTTTTGTGCGGTTTCGAAAATAAGGAGCCCGTAGATCGAGAGAAGTCGGTCTACGGGCTCGTTTTGTTTTCCACGTGAACTTGACCGATACCCATGACACGAGAACATTTTCATGCTGATAAGGACAAATACCGTTGCTCGTATTGCTTGTTGCACATATGTTGCAGTGTAAGTTAATCGAGGGGAGTGAAACAAATGGACGGTTATGGTGGTGTTTTCGGCGGTTATACCCGCTGGGCTGTTGTGTTCCTGATCATCTTCGTTCTGTTTATCCTTGTTGTTCCTACTTGCTATCCGGTTCAAACGACGACCATGCAATGCCATTAATCAGGCAAGGATTCCCCTGAAAAGGGGAATGAGATGTCCGGAAGTTTGAGAACACCAGCAAGACGATGAATGGGTCAACCAGTCGTAGTGCGCCAAAACGACGGGAAGCAACACCGAGGAATTTTGCGGTCAATCAATGATCGAGGCATTTACTTGAGCCCTATGGGCGGGGCGAGATTGCTTCCGTTATGAAGGAGAAAGCTGGCATAGAAATTGCGGAACAGGCGGCAGCTACTGCAGAGGTACTGGATGCGGAACCTGTATTTGGGGCTCGGTTTCTGCTTCTCTTCGCTTTGATCGCGGGTCTTTGGTGCTGGGGCTATGGTCGTGGTGGTTTCAGGCTTTGACGAACTCCTTGTTTGTCACTGGATGTTGAGAAAGTCGAATAAGGTCTGAAAGGGGGTGGAATTATGTACGGTACTTTCGGCGGTTACACTCGTTGGGCAGTTGTATTCCTGATCATCTTCGTTCTGTTCTTCCTGCTCGTTCCGGGTTACGGCGGTGGCGCAGGCTACTAATTCAAATTTGCTACCTCTGAGTTCTTAAGAGGTCAAAGGCGGAATGCGATGAGCATTCCGCCTTTTACGTTTGGATCGGTTTCGAGATGCGGTATGATGGAGGGGAAAGAAGGCGAAAGACGTCTGCAAGACGAGATCACAAACTCATGAAGGGTGATGAAGATGTCACGCGTTTTATGCATCAATGGAGGTTCGGAAGGACATATCAATCCAACGCTCGGCGTGGTACAAGAACTGATCCGTCGTGGCGAAGAGGTGGTTTACGTTGCTGCGGAACAATATCGTGACCGCATCGAACCAACGGGAGCAAAGGTGATCACCTTCGATGGCGGCAAATTTGTGGAGGCGTTCCTTGCAGGTGGAAGAAATCCTTGGGGGCGAGTGGGTGGCCTGCTGCGCACGGCCGACATCGTCATCCCGAGCGTCCTGGAGCAAACACAAGGAGAACGGTTTGACTACATCCTGCATGACTCGATGTTCGGATGTGGGCGGTTGCTTGCACAAATACTCGGTCTTCCGGCAATTAACTCGTGCTCGAGTTTTGCGATTCGACAAGACAGCTTTGAGCAGCAGCAAGTACAAGCTTTGCGCCAGTTTCCCGCAGATGTGCATGAACGTGGGCAACAGGAGTTTCATCAGCTGGTCGGTCAGATCCAAGCGAAATATGATGTGCAAATTAACTCTGCATACGAAGTTTTCTGCAATCCCGCGCCTTTGAACATCGTGTATACATCGAAACGCTTCCAGCCTGATGGAGAAAGCTTTGACGAGTCGTACAAATTTGTCGGGCCGTCTGTCGTGCCCCGCGCACAGGGCCAATTTGATTGCTCGAATGTGGACACGGACAACCTGATCTACATATCACTCGGCACCGTTCTCAATCAGGCGGTGGATTTTTATAAGCTCTGTATGGCGGCTTTCGCAGAGACGAAGTTCACGGTGCTGCTATCTGTCGGCACGCAAACTCAGATTGCGGACTTGGGAGATATTCCGGCGAATTTTATCGTTCGCAACTACGTACCGCAACTTGAAGTGCTGCAACACGCCAAATTGTTTATCACACACGGCGGAATGAACAGCGCCAGTGAAGGTCTGTATTACGGTGTGCCGCTGCTCGTATTTCCTCAGAGCGCCGATCAACCGATGGTGGCACGTCAAGTGGAGGAGATCGGGGCCGGCATTCGCTTGACTCAAGAAGGATTAACCGCGGAAGTTTTAAGAGCGACGGCAGCAAGCGTGATCCAGAATGAGTCGATCCGCAAGGCATGCGTTGAGATTGGCGATTCCTTCCGAGCTGCCGGTGGGTATCGTCAAGCCGTCGAGGAGATCTTCGCGTATAAACGAAGTCTGAGCCTGACCGAGTAGCAGGGAAGCGACCACCGCCTGAAGGGGGAGCACCCGCGCAGGCTTGAGCAATTGGGCGACCCGATGGGTTGCCTTTTTCTTTACATTTTAGCTGGGAGGTATGAGCTCTATGTCAAAAAAGCAGCGCATGGAGTATCCAAGTTCATCCGTTGTACTGGAATCAAGATTGTGCTAATATCTAGATGTCTAATAGTTAGATGTCTAATGATTAGATGGAAAAGTAATTTGCGAGTAATTTTTTCTGGACTGCAGATGCTGTTCGGGTGGCCTACGGTTCATACTAGCGGTGCAACCTCATGACGTAAGGAGTGTTTAGAATGGGAAGATTAGATCATAAAGTAGCGATCATTACCGGCGGGGCTTCGGGTATCGGCGAGAGCATGGGTGAGCTGTTTGCACAAGAAGGTGCGATCGTTATTGCTGCCGACATTAACGAGGCAGCGCTTGAGCAAGTCAGTCAGAAGCAGAATATGCACGGCATGAAATTGAATGTTGCTTCCGATGAGGATTGGCAGGCGCTGGCAAAGGAAGTCAATGATCGTTTCGGGAAGATCGATATTCTGGTCAACAACGCAGGCATCTCTTCTGAAAAACCATTCGAACAGATCAATCTTGAGGATTGGCAGAAAATGCTCTCCATTAATGGTTTTGGCCCCTTCGCCGGAATCAAGCATGTCGCACCCTATATGGCGGCCCAAAAGAAAGGCTCGATCATCAACATCTCTTCGTACACCGCGATGATCGGCCAAGGCTTTAATCACTACTCCGCATCGAAAGGCGCGGTGCGCGCCTTGTCGAAAGCGGCTGCTACAGCTTTTGGCCGTCAAGGCATCCGGGTAAATGCGCTCTTCCCGGGGATCATTGAGACGCCAATGACGCAAGCTTTAAGCGCCTCGAAGGACCTGCTGGGGCACTTGATCCAGGCAACACCTTTGCAGCGTTTAGGCCAACCGATCGATATCGCCCAAGCGGCGCTCTTCCTGGCTTCTGATGAATCTTCGTACATCACAGGTTCAGAAATCGTCATCGATGGTGGCTTCTCAGCCCAATAACGGATAAGATGATGACAGCTCTTTTTGTGAAGAAAGAGCTGTCGTTACTTTTACCTAGGAGGCGTTTATGGAAGAGCAGAACCTTTTCGAACTCGTACATAATATGGATAAGTTTACGAAACAATTGATTATGCAGTGGAATCGAACTTTCAATGAGGATCTCGGGATCTCTCATGTGCTTGTGCTCAGCCATCTTGAGCAAAACGGAAACAGCCGGCCTTCGGACCTTGCGAAAGTTTTAGGATTTACGCCTCCTACGCTCAGTTATCTGTCAGAAAAACTTGTCGAGAAGGAATTGGCCGTCAGAAGAGTGGATGAGTCTGATCGTCGCATTAGTTATTTAGACATTACCGACAAAGGGATTCAGGTGCTCAAGCAAGCCACTCTGGTGGGGCAGAAGCTGCGCGCCAATTTATTCGAAAAGTTAACGGAAGAGGAGCGGACGCAGCTGGCAAGCCTCTATAAAAAGTTGAATCGCATGCAAAACCCCGAGGTCGAGTGAAGTCGGCCTCGGGGCTTGTTCGATTCGAAGGTCGGCACCACTTTCTCACTCCTGCTCCGAACAAAGCGCGATGAAGTTGCGGGCAGCTTTGGACAAAAAGTGATCGTTCAGCCAGATCAGCGCCGAAGAGGTTGCAAGTTGGGCGTCGGCGATCTCGTACGCTCGCACGGGGTGGCCTTTGTGGAGTTTCAGGACGGATTCCGGAACGATCGTGGCGCCGAATCCTGCGGCGACAAGCTCGAAAAGCGTGGGGATATCTGAGCATTCACCGACCAGCTGCGGAGTATGGCCGATGCGCGAAAAAGCATCCAAGATCATCCGGTACACCCCCAGCCCCTCGGTGCTGGGCAAGAGGAGCGGCAATTCGCGAAGGTCGTCAACTGTGACGCTTGTCCGCCCTATGAACGAGGTATCGGTTCGGGAGGTGACGAAACAGTACGGCTCGCTCTGCAACGGAAGGACATCATATCCAAGGGTGTCGATCGGCAGGCGGACGATCGCCAGTTCGATCGCACGTTCCCGGATCAGTTTGCACAACTGGGCAGATTCGTTTTGGCGAATCACATAGGTGATGTTCGGGAAGCGCTGGCGAAACAGATTCAACAACTGCGGAAGCCGGTCATCCGATAGCGTGTTCACACCGACTGTCAGCTTGCCCATTTGCCCGTGGCCCGTTTCTTTCACTTCGTCAAGCGTCTCCTCCAACAACTTTACGATGGCGGTCGCCCGATGATACAGCACGTGACCGGCCTCGGTCAGCTCCAGATATTTTCCGGTGCGCCAGACGAGGGGGATGCCAAGCTCTTGCTCCATCAGCTTGAGCTGCTGACTGAGCGGCGGCTGCGCCATGTGCAGTCTTCGGGCCGCCGCGGTGATCTTCTTTTCTTCTGCGATGGCGATGAAATAACGAAGCTGTCGGATATCCATTTCCTCATCCTTCCCTTCTATATGATCTTCATATGAATATCCTATGAAATAGATATTTTTCATATACAACTCTGCATGATAGCATGAACGTGACCTTCTAGGGAAGGGAACGGTGTTCCAGACGTACGGCAGCCTTGACAGGGTCAAGTCTGGGAGAAAGGATGCAGGTACTATGCAGATCAATGCGAATGAACAATTGCTCTTGGCGGCTGCGAAAGGCGATACGGCAGCCGTAATGGGTTGGCTTGAACAAGGAGCTGACATCAATACAACAGACAGTTTCGGGAGAACCCCGATCTTGTCCGCTACTCATCACAACGAGGTGGAAACGGTGCAGGCGCTCATCGCAGCGGGCGCCGATCTCAATCTGCGCGATCACGGCGCGGACGTGAATCTTCCGGATCGGGACGACGTCTCTCCGCTGCAGAACGCGCGAGTCCGGGGCTTCGACGAGATCGCAGAGATTCTCGTGGTAGCCGGAGCGATCAGATGAAGCTGAAACAGTACTTGAGCACCGTCCAGTGGTTCATGTTTCTGGTCGCCAATTCGATTGCGATTCCAGTTGTGGTCGGCACGTTGTTTCATCTGCCGGTGGACGACATCGCCTCGCTGATTCAGCGCACGTGCCTGGTCGTCGGGTTGAGCTCGTTCCTGCAAGGCTGGCTCGGCCACCGCCTGCCGATCGCGGACGGACCGGCCGGCTCGTGGGTCAGCGTGTTCGTCGTTCTCGCCGACCTCGCCAGCCGGCAAGGGCAAAGCGTGCAGGAAACTCTGCAGCTGCTGTCTGGCGCTGTGCTGCTGGCCGGCGTGTTGCTGGCCGTGCTTGGCCTTTGCAAAGCCATTCACCGGCTGGCGTTTTTGTTCACGCCGCTGGTGACGGGGACGTTTTTGCTGATGCTGGCGCTGCAACTCTGCGGTGTTTTTATGAAAGGAATGTTCGGTCTCACCGGAGGAGCGGCAGAGCCCGATTACGCCGTGACCGCTTTAGCCATGGGCATTTTTCTCCTCGTCCTCGTGCTTTCGCTGCTGGCCAAAGGGTGGGTCAAACAATATGCGGTCTTGATCGGCCTGCTCGCCGGATGGCTGCTGTATGAAGTGCTGGGCATGCGACCCGGCGGGATCGCCAGCGCGACAGGCGGCGCTTGGCTGCAGCCGCCCGACGTGTTTGCGTGGGGGCTGCCCCTGGTGAACGTCAGCATCGTCATCACGGTCGTGCTGTTTACGTTCCTGTTGATCTCGAATACGGTCGCGGCGATCTCTGCCGTGGAGGATGCGACCGGAGCTTCCCCGGACGGGCGGTCACAGCGGCTGAACCGGGCCGGGATCATGGGCGGTGTGTCGCACATGCTCGCCTCCGTATTCTCGACGATCGGCGTCGTTCCGCTGCCCGTGTCTGCCGGTTTCATCCGCATGACGGAGCAGCGCAGCGTCAGACCGTTCCTTGCGGCCGGCCTGCTGTTCACGGCGGTCTCGTTCCTGCCCGCCGCCGTGCATGGGCTGGCGCTGCTGCCAGGACCGATCGCCAGCGCCGCGCTGTTGACGACGTTCGTGCAGATGATCGGCATCGCGATGCGCAGCATCACAAGTGTTCCGCTCGATGAGCGCCGGATGAGCATCCTCGGCATCTCGCTGGCCTGCGGGATGGGGCTCATGGCCTTGCCGGGCGTTGCCATCCAAGGGTTGCCCGTGCCGCTCCAATACATCTTGGGCAACGGACTGCTGTTCGGCACGATGACCGTCATCGTCTTGGAGCGAGTGTGGAAGCCTCGTTCGATACGTCTGTAACAAGCAGCAACCCTGAATAAGACCTCCCGGCTCAGCGAGCTGCGGAGGTCTTTGTTTTGGGGAGGCACTCGCAGTTCCGTCTCGGTCATAAAAAGTGTTCGACTTGTTGTTCGCTGCAGGTTACATTACTTGTAAAACATCCGATTTTTGACAACTACCCCAACGCGACGGGAGGACGAACAAGTTGGCACATTCAGAGCTGAAGCAAGCGCTGCAAGCAGAAACCGGGAAGAGCCACGAGGAATGGATCATGCTGTTGGATCAGGAAGCGGAGACGTCGTGGTCCCATGAGGAGATTGTCGGCCACCTGCAAGAAGTCTGTGCGGTACATCCGAAGTGGAGTGAGCTGATCGCAAGTTCGTTTGAACAAAAAATCGGGCGAAAACCGGTCGGCCAAACGGCAGAAGTAGGGTTTCAGATCGGCGTCAGACGCAGCCTGCCGATCTCCCAAGAGCAGGCGTGGCGCATGCTCACGTCGCCCGACATCCTCAAATTGTGGCTGGGCAGCGTATCCGATCTCACGCTGGAGAAGGGGCACGTCTTCCGCACGGAGGAAGGGGTATCCGGTGAACTGCGCGTGGTGAAGCCGATGGAGCAGCTCAGGCTGACTTGGCAAAAACCAGACTGGAGCCAATCCTCCACGCTGCAGATTCGCTTGCTGTCCAAGCAGCAAAATCGGACAACGGTGAGCTTCCATCAGGAAAAACTGGCGGACCTGTTCGTACGGGAAGAGATGAAAGAAAAATGGGAAGACGTATTGGCGAAAATGAAGGAAAAGTCACTCGATTAGATTCCTGATTTTCGTTGTTGCACTTATTAAACCGTGTTAACATGGCTGTATGAGGGGGTTTTCCATCATGCAGCTTTTTCGTTCTGCACCGTCGAATCAAAAGCAAGACCCGCAAGCCTCGACTTCCAAACAGACGCCGCTGCAGCAGCCTGCGACGCTCTCTTCGCGAATCATGCAGATGCAACGCAATCTGGGCAACCAAGCTGTTCAGCGCTGGATCGCCAAGCAGCAGACGGCGAGTCAGGCGGTGCTGCAAGGCAAGTTTCCGGCTAACATTGACAATCACGAACGGGACCTCGACACCATCGATATAGAAACGCTGCTCACTTGGGAACAAGAAAAGAAATTGCCAGAGAATCAGGATACGAAAGACTACCTCTTCTACCGCATCCGAAAAGACTACTACCAAGGCCTGCACCTCGTCTATGACCTTGACGAAACGCTGATCGCACGGGTCAGAGGCACCTACACACCGGATGAACACGAGTCTGACGTTCCCAGCCGGTTGGGCGGCACGGTCAGAGCCGAATCCGACCCCTTTCACGAACATCTGGACGTGCATGGAGTGGTCGAGTCGGAGAAACGTTCCGACGACTACCGGGCCGTGTACACGCCTTCCACCTCGACTACACAACAGCCTCCAAAGATGAAAGACTACCGCTCAGGAGAAGGCGGCGGCGTCGGTTGGCGCCTGAACTTCCAAGAGCAATCGGAACGGGAGAAGCAAGAGACGACCGGCGAGCATGACAGCCTCGGCAACAAGCTCGAAAGCGTTGTTGATTCTCTTCCTTCCAGCTCCCAAGAGAGCGAAGCATACCGACCATTGCCTTCCAACCAAGACAAGCAAAAAGTCAAAATCCTCTCCGTCCGCCCCGGTGCGGTCGAAGCGTTGCACCGCTACCGCCAATACGGGATCAAGCAATCGGTCTGGACGGCAAACAATGACCACCACGCCCACCGCTTGCTGGAAACGCTGGGTCAGCAGGGCTTCACAGAGGACAACTTCAGCAAAGTCCTCTCCGGGGGCAAAGAGCACGGCCAGCAAGGGGAAGGCCCCAACAAGCCGTTGCATGAGCGCTTCGCTGATGAATCCGGCCACGTCGTCCTGATCGACGACATGCCACAAAAAAACAACGCGCTTGGCGGGCTGACCTCTTTGCAAGACGAGCAGTTCGGATCTTCCGTTCTCAAGTACGACCAGCCGCAATATGATCAAAAATTTGCCGAGGTCAGGATCCCCAGCTATGGCCGGCCGAACACGCCGGAAGACCCCAAGAACCACAACTTGCAAGATCTGCTCGGGGAGCCGCTGCTGATCAAACTGGCGCTGGTCCAGCAAAGTCAATCCAAACAAGCGGAGCGTTATTTGCTGGCACTCCGGACGTACTTTAAGGTGGAGAGTGTGAACCCTGAAGACTTGCTGGCAGCAGTCAAAGAGCAGATGCTCAATCAGGAAGCACAGAAAAAACTGGACGCGAGCTTTCAAAAGTTCGCCGTTGCCGATCCCAAGCCATCGTCGCCCGCCGCAGAAGACAAGAGCGGCCTGTACGCGTTCGCTCCGTCGCTCGGAGCCAGCGGCTTTAATGATAAAAACACATTTTTCGAGCACTACTTGCTCAATCGCGGCCTGATCGAAACGGAGAAATCGGAGGAAGGGGAGCTGTTTGTCCGGGTCTATCAAGTCGAAGTCGAGCCGATCATTCCGGACAACTCGGATGACGAGTATACGAAAAAACATCGGGCTAAAAACAAAGATGTGCACCAAGCGCCCGACGGCACCATCATGATCATCAAAAACGACAAAGCGATCTGCTTTAGCATCGGGACCCCGCTGCGCGCCTTGAAATGGGTCGAAAAGTACCAGGCCGAACACGATGGCAAATTCAATTCTACCGTCCGGTCGTTCCGGATGACGCTGGACAAATACAAGGAATTCACGGAGCAAACGGCCGTGCAGAACCAGAAGAGCTCCAGCCGCTATCAAGACGGGCAGCAAAAAAACAAGCTGCTCGCCACCAACGTCGACTCGCGGGGGGAAACGGACCAATACGAATTGATCAGCGGCGACAAAGCGAACGAAAACGACTACGGTCTGAAATTCTTCCGCGAAAACGCCGTCAAAGGGTCGCTGAAGACGTGGGCGCTGGACACAGGCAAATTGCCCCTCGGCGATCACCACGGCGAGGTACAACCTGTGCACGAGCTGTACGGCCGGTTGGGCATCCCGCGCTTTACCGATGCCATGCTGCCGGCGTATGATCCCTGGATCGATAAAAAGCAGCATCGCGACGCCAACCTCGGCGAGATCGCCAGCAAGTTAGGGCAGCACTACGCCGCCTATCTGGAACAGCAAGAGGGAATATCCAAGACTGCGCTCATGACCCCCTCCTTAGACCCGAAGAAAAAAGGGCAGCCGAACAGCACGCCGGAGCAGCGGCAACTCGACCTGCAAGCCTTTCGCGACGAGCACTTCAAGAAGCCGCAAGACCCCGTGGCAGAAAAGGCCTACGAGAAACGAATGAAACGCATTCAAGAAGAACACGAGCATTACAAACAACTGCAGGAAAAGCAGGGGAAGACCGTGCCGAATTGGTCGGATGAGGAATTTTTCATGCGCGTCCTCGTCCCGAACGCCGCCACGCAAGCGATGGTCACCCAGTCAATCCAAGACAATTTTGAAGAAGACCAGCAGCTGCTCAGTGAAAAATATCCCAACTACAGCCGAACGGAACAGGAACTGGGGGAACCGGGTCTGGAGTCCGTTTCGGAGACGCCGCTGCGCATGTGGGATTATCAGGCGCTGAAGGAGAAAAATGAAAAGGTGAAAGCGGTCGGGAACACGATCAGCGAGCTCGTCGCTAAAAATGCCAGTGCGGCCGAGATCATCGACACGTTCTGTGAGCAGCTCCCGGAACTGGGGGAGAAGTTTGACGATGTCTCCAACCCGACGGAAGGCTACAAGTTCTATCACCATGCGCAGATGGTCATCGGGCAGTACTTGCGCTACTTCGGCCAGAAAGAGCATCCCTTGTTCTCAAAAGCTGCGATGGTCAAGATGATCCTCTTCCACGATATGGACAAGCGCCGGGGCCGGGAGTACTTCGACACGCTCAAAAAATACAAAGCTGTGCGCGGCACAGCTGACAGCAAGCGCACCCGCCAAGAAGAGCTGGCCGTCTATACGGGCGATAACCAGCAGTTCATGCAGGAAAGCGATGCAAAACTGGCAAAAGCTGAAGCGGAAATCCGCAAGCACTTGCCGCATCTCACACCGGCAGACATCCAGACGATGCTCTCCGAATCAACCGGGAAGAGCGGAAAAGGGACGAAGGAAAAAGACGCGGAGCACGTCTTGCCGTACCACATGATGAAGAAATACGCCCACCTCTGGGAGAGTCCGCGCGAGGCGAAGATCGCGATCGAAATGATGAACGGTGACCCGATCGGGAACTTGATGAAGAAAGCAGGAAACGAGCAGACATCCAACCCCGAAGCGGAGTGGAAAGCGACAACGTGGGAGTCGGAGCGCAAAAAAGCGTTTGACGAAATCGTGGAGATGGCACTGCGCGCCGGGTTTCAGCCGGTGGACCAGGCGGGCATTCGGGCGTTCTTCTTCGAACTGCTGCAGTTCTACCAAGCGGACTCATCCTCGTATTCCACAGACAGCACCTACCTCGACCGGCCCAACGGCGATCAGAAACACGGAAAAGGCGGCAAAGGGGTCGGCAGCATCTATGAGCAAGTACAAGAGCCGCAGTCGCGACTTGTCACCGATGCGAACGGTCTGCTGAAACCGCGCCATCCGCACGCGCAGCATGAAATCCAAGAGCTGATCAAGATGTTCAAGAATCTGAAAGCCCACCTGCGCGAAGACCCGTCCAAACAGCCGCGCAAACCGAAAGAGAAAAACAACGATGTCGAAGTCTTGCTGTCAGACTATCTGGACGGGCTTTGGGGCAAAAATCAAGACGACGACGCGGAGCCGGAGGCCCAAGGGGAAGAGCAAGAGCGGGACGAGGAGCAGTGAAGCCCTGACGAAACAGAGCAAAAGACCTCGCGAACCGAAATTTCCCGGTTGGCAGAGGTCTTTTTCGTCCCTAATAAAAAACTTTCTTCTGCAGCACATCCAGTGCACGTTCAATCTCGTCCAATTCGTCATCGGAAGCGGAGGCAAGCCGCTGCCAGAATTGAGATTGAATCTGTTGAAACGCGGCCTGCATCATCACTTGCCCGCGCGCGGTGAGCCGGATATATTGTTTGCGGCGGTCTTCGGGATCGGGAGCTTTTTCGCAGAGCTGCTTTTCGATTAGTTTTCTCAGTTCACGGCTGGTGTTCGGCAGCGACATATGCAAACAGTCGCTGATCGAGCTGATCGTCACGGGTTCGCAGACGGCCAGATATTCCAAGATCTTATATTGAAGCGGAGTGACATCTTCCGCTTGCACGTCTTTGGTCATGTCATTGGTGATCTGGTGCACCGATGACGTGAACGTCACGAATTTTTGGAACAGCGCTTGTTTGTCCATAGAACCACCTCTGCTCACAAGGTATCAAATTGGTTATCGGAAAACAATTATCATTTGACAACTAAAAAAGAAGTGTGCTACCGTTATAGTTATCAAAAGATAACTAAATGGGGTGTTGCACATGAAAACGCTGGTGATCTACACGCATCCGAACCATAACAGCTTGAGCTATGCCTTTCTGCAAGAAGTCTTGCGCGGGTGCGAACAGAATCCGCACATCGAAGACGTGCAGGTGCTGGACTTGTATCAAGAGCAATTCAACCCGGTCCTCCTATTCAATGAAAACAAGCGACGCCGAGACATGCATACCGACCCGGCGCTTGCGGCGTACCGGGAGCAGCTTCGCTGGGCCGATCAGCTCGTATTCGTCTATCCGATCTGGTGGGGACGTCCCCCGGCGATGCTGATGGGGTATATTGATCAGATGTTCGCAGCGGGATTCGCCTATCAAGACGAGGGCGGACTGTTTCCGGAAGGGCTGCTCAAAGGGAAATCGGTCGTCTGCATCTCCAGTATGAAGGGGCCGGCGTTCTATCCATTCTTCTGGTTGAACAACGCTCACAAAATCCTGATGCGCAAGGCGCTCTTCCAATATGTCGGCATCAAGCGAACGAAATTCTTCGAATTCGGCAGCATGGAGAGCCCGCGGGGCAGGCATCGGGAGAAGCTGCAGAAAGTGTATCGGTACTTCAGTCAAGTAGAACGCTAAAAACACCCGTCTCTAGAGACGGGTGTTTGCCATTACTTTCGGGTAAAGATCCCTTGCCCGGTATCGGTACTGATTGGCAGGGAGGAGTGTTGGTGGACGATGGCCCAGGAATCATGTTCCTTTCGCAGGCCGAACGTGAAGCGATTGGATATCTGGCGGAGCTTCTCATTAGATTCGTTGTACGCGGCGAACGTCACCGTGCAGCGTACGAATGCAAGGTTGGCATTCTCTTCGACGACCAGATCATCATACTCCACGTGGAGCAAGACGCCTTCTTGGGTGAGCTCATCAAACCATTCCTTCGTACCGGACCGCCATTGGGAGGAGTCGGTGCATGCCCAGTCGTTCCAGCAATCGTAAATATGGAAGTCGGAAGCGTAGGCAGCGAGGAACTGCTCCAGATCTTTCTCATAGACGGCAGTTTTGTAGTGATCCAGCACATCTTGCACGGTACGCAACGCAATACTCATCATCCGCAGCTCCTTTGATTAAACTTGTGATCTATCATACGATGTTAAAATAGTTCCGTCAATTTGCATGATGAGAAGAAAGGGTATGGGCATGAGGAAGAAACTATTGATCGCAGATGATGAGGCAGGTCTTCGGCATCTGCTCCAAGATTATTTTGAACTCAACGGTTATCTGGTGCTGACCGCCAAGGACGGGAAGGAAGCGTTGCAGCAGGCGGCGGAGCAGCCGGATCTGATCCTGCTGGACATCAACATGCCGGAGCGGGACGGGCTGGAGGTGTGCAGGCAGATCCGCAACTTTGTGTCCTGCCCGATCCTGTTTCTGACGGCGCGCATCGAGGATGCAGATAAAATCGCCGGGTTTCAAGCGGGGGGCGATGATTATATTCAAAAGCCGTTCAGCATTCTGGAACTCGGGGCGCGGGTCGAGGCGCACTTGCGGCGGGAACTGCGCAGCCAAAAGAAATCGCAGGTCAGATTTGGCGAGGCGCTTGTGATCGATTATCTGGCCCGGGAGCTGATCTGCAACGACAAGCCCGTCGCGCTGTCCAAAACGGAATTTAACATCATCGAACTGTTATCCGCTCATCCCGACATGGTGTTTGATCGCGAGCGCATCTATGAAAAAGTACGGGGTATGGAAGCGGAAGGGGACAGCAAGGTGATCGCCGAGCATATCAGGCGCATCCGTGCCAAGCTGAAGGTGCAAACGATGAACCTGCACATCGAACGGCTGGAAGGCTATGTGGAGACGATGAGCTCCATTCAGAAGCTGGAAGAGATGCCCGTGCGGCCTCGGGAGACCGACTTCGACAGTTTGATTGCACCGTTGGAGCACAGCGCACGATCGTTCGCCGGGCAGAGAGGAAAGACTTGCGCATCGAGCACGGCGGCCGATGCGCAGACGCTGGCTGTCGATCGCGATCTGGTGATGCAGGTGTTTGAAAACATGCTGGCCAACGGTGTCCGCCATGCTGAGAGCGGCGTGTCTGTGCAGTATCGGCTGGAGCAGGGCCTGTTCTCGATCACCATCGAAGACGACGGCGCCGGCTTTCCAGAGGAAGCCGGGCAGGGCAAGGGCGGCCATCGCGGGCTCGGGCTGACGATCTGCAGGGCGCTGTGTGAAAAGCATCATGGCCGCCTCGTGATCGAAAACAGCCCGCACTGCGGCGGCGCCAAGGTGACGGCAAGCTTTTTGTGCAAAGTTGATCATTTGTAGAGAATTAGGCGGTAGCATCTCCTTATCGAAATGACGAGGAGGGTGCTTGCGATGAACGTACCGAACAGACTGGTCGGTTGCCTGATGAGCTTGCTGCTGCTGCTGGCCTTGCTCAGTCAGCCTGCTGGGGCCGCCGCGCCGAGCAGCAAGGCGGAGACCTTGGCGGCCATCGACGAATACGTCACGAAACAGATGAAACGCAATCGGATCAACGGGGTGGCGCTGGCGATCACGTCCGGTGACGAGGTGTTTTACACGCAGGGCTACGGCACTACTACGAAGGGAAAGGCGATCACCGGCAAGACGCCGTTTCCCATCGCCTCGCTCAGCAAATCGATGACCGCTTTGGCGGTATTGCAGCTCGCTGAACAAGGAAGGCTCGACCTCGACGCGCCGTATCTTTCTTATTTTCCCGCTCGTACGCCGATCGATCCCCGCGTCCGGCAGATCACCGTTCGGCATTTGCTGAACCAGACCAGCGGATTGACCGACCGGGTGAATCCCGACATGACGAGACCGGTACCCATCCGGTCGCTGCAGGACCTGCCCGCTTCTCTAGAGCAGATCACGCTAGCCAGCGATCCGGGAGCAGCCTACAGCTATCACAATCCCAATTATCAGTACTTGGCTTTGCTCGTTGAGCAGCTCAGCGGACAGCGCTTTTCCGACTACTTGCAAGCACACCTCTTTGCCCCTTTGGGTATGAGCGACACTTTCGCGGTCAGTACGACACAACAGATCAATGACTACCCGGCCGTTCCACGCGGACATTACTTGCTGTTGGGCAATGCGGTTGAAAGCGCAGAGCCGGACTGGTTTGTCGACGGCCCGGCCGGTGTGATCGCGACGGCCGAAGATATGGCGATCTGGATGCAAGCGCAACAAAATGGGCAGCTGCTCGCTCCCGGCCTGATGGCGCAGTATCATGCCCCAGGGCCAGACGGCAGGTACGGAATGGGCTGGATGGTACGGAAAGAGGAAAGCGGGAAACGAACGCTTTCCCATAGCGGTATACTTTGGACATACAAGTCTGAAGAGCAGATCGATTTGGATCGGCAGGTTGGGATTACCGTGCTCTTTGACACAGGATTGAACGCATTCGTCGATACTTCCTCCTTGGTAAGAGGAGTGGAGCAGATCATGCAGGGCGGACCGGCAGCAGGGAGTTTGATCACGAACCGGAATGCGGAGACCGTGATGCTGCTGTTGATCATCGGAACGGTCTGGTGGCACAAGAAGCGGCGCCGCAGTTGGCTGCTTCCGGCGCTCGGGGTGGCGGTGCCGGTGTTGCTGCTGCTGCTGCTCTTTCTGGCACCTCTTCTCACGATAGTCGGCGGCGGGCGGGTGGTGCCTTGGCAGGGGATCTGGATGATGATGCCGTCTCTCATCATCTGGCTTGCTGTCATCGCGCTTGCGAATGCACTGCAGTTCGTACGAAAAGTGGTACTGAAACATGGAGGGCGTATGGAACAAGTAATTTAGACTGTTTGGTCAAAAAAGCTAGAGATCGCCGAGTCATCAAACTCAAGAAGCGATCTCTATCTTTTTTGTCGAAAAACCAAACTTTACCCTATCGACAAGGTAGTCTAATATTGATCATAAATAGAGTTGGTTATGGTATACTTGAGTCAGAAAAGGTGTGCTCTTAGGTGGCGCCTTACTTTTTTGTGACGCCTAAGCAGAAGTGTCTACTCTTTTTGCAATCATAGGGAGAAGGAAGGCTATCATGAGAAACGTACAGAACACAACAGACGTTATCTTAATTGGTGCTGGAGTCATGAGCGCGACTTTGGGGTCATTACTGAAAGAGTTAGCACCTGACTGGAATATCAAAGTCTTTGAGAAACTTGCAAGTGCAGGCGAAGAAAGCTCGAACGAATGGAACAATGCCGGTACGGGCCATGCTGCGCTGTGTGAGCTTAACTATACTTCTGAGAAATCTGATGGATCTATCGATATTAGCAAGGCTATTAAAATCAATGAACAATTTCAGCTGTCCAGACAGTTCTGGTCCTATCTTGTCAACAGCAAGCTGATCACCAATCCGAAAGACTTCATCATGCCGATTCCCCACATGAGCTTCGTGGAGGGGGAGAAGAACGTATCGTTCTTGAAGAAGCGTTTTGAAGCATTGTCCAAGAATCCGCTGTTCCAGGGCATGGAGTATTCCGATGACCCGGTGAAACTGCAGGAATGGATCCCGCTGATCATGGAAGGCCGCACTTCGGCAGAACCGATCGCAGCGACCAAGATCGACTCGGGCACGGACGTCAACTTTGGCGCTTTGACCCGCATGATGTTTGATCACCTGCAGGCCCAAAACGTCGAGATCCACTACAAGCACAGCGTGGAGAACATCAAGCGCAACAGCGGCGGCGAGTGGGAACTGAAAGTGCGCGATCTAAGCAGCGGCACCGTTCAGCACCACACGGCGAAGTTTGTCTTCATCGGCGGCGGCGGCGGCAGTCTGCCTTTGCTGCAGAAAACCGGCATCCCGGAGTCCAAACATATTGGCGGCTTCCCGGTGAGCGGGCTCTTCATGGTCTGCAACAACCCGGAAGTGGTCGAACAGCATCATGCGAAAGTGTACGGCAAGGCAAAAGTCGGCGCTCCGCCGATGTCCGTTCCGCATCTCGATACCCGATACATCAACAACAAGAAGACTCTGCTGTTCGGCCCGTTTGCCGGCTTCTCTCCGAAGTTCCTGAAAACGGGCTCTAACCTTGACCTCATCGGTTCGGTCAAGCCGAACAACGTGATGACGATGATGGCAGCGGGCGTCAAAGAGATGGCGTTAACCAAATACCTGATCCAGCAGGTGATGCTGTCCACCGACAAGCGCATGGAAGAACTGCGCGAGTTTATTCCGCATGCCAAAAAAGAAGACTGGGAGATCGTCGTCGCCGGCCAGCGCGTGCAGGTGATCAAAGACACGGCGGCAGGCAAAGGCACGCTGCAGTTCGGCACGGAAGTGATCAGCGCTGCGGACGGCTCGATCGCGGCCCTGCTCGGCGCATCGCCGGGCGCTTCGACCGCTGTCCACGTCATGCTGGAGGTCTTGGAAAAATGCTTCCCGCAACACATGATGGAGTGGGAAGAGAAGATCAAAGCGATGATTCCGTCGTACGGCGTATCGCTCGTGCAGAACCCGGAACTGTTCCATGAACTGCACACTTCGACCGCCCAGGCGCTCGGTCTGAACGAGCAGCAGGAAGAGCTGGTATATAACTAATTCTAGATCAAAGCAACCCTCCTCCCATCATTGGGAGGAGGGTATTTGTTTTGATCTGCTGCTCATGTTTCACATCGCGTTACTGCCAAGCGGGGAGGGGCTTTCATACCCGATGCCGAATCTGGCATTTGCTGCATCGGGCCCTAGTGAGTTGCAAGCGAATAGTGATCGGCTTTTGGTATTGCAGAAGTTTTATCGAGGTGACTAACTAAATGCTTGAATAGAGACGAAGGGCAAGTGACTCAATGATGAGCTGTATTTAAAGTCATAAGGTTAGGAACGAGTGTTCTTCCTGTATAATGGATATATGGAATGATGGGGGGATCTCGGATGAATGAGGAGAGAAAAGACGAAATCATCAGGCAGTACTTGCTACGAGCAGAGGTATCGATAGACGCTTATCAGGAGTTGGAACTGCAAGAGCTTATATTTCTCATCCATATGGCCAAAAAGTTTCAATCGGAAGGTGCGGATGAGCAGGGGGATTTCCTTGAGAAGATCAAAGCGGGCTTGTCCGAGGTGCATGAAAAGCTAAAACATGCTGATGCCCTGTACCTGGCGTTTGACAAGATCACGAACTGTCCGTATCTCGATCCGGAGGAGCGCATCTGGCTGTTTTCGAAAGAGGAGTATGCGCTGCTCGCACAGGACTACTTTTTGCAGCGGATGATCCAGCTGGACATGAGAAAGATCGGCCCGGCTGAAAACATGATTGCCTTTGCGGAGCTGCATCGGCTGGGGATTCGCAAGATCCTCATCGACAACGGCCAATATCATATCGAAGTGGAGCGCGATGCGATCTTGCCGCCGCCAGACTGGAGCGGGACGCCGGAGATCAACATTCCGGTCACCAATCCGGAGCTGCAGCATGCGATGATCCGCTTTTTCCAGACCATGTCGTCGCGAAGCCAGTACGAAGGCAAACAGCAGCATCTGTATCAGCTGGAAGGGATCATGATCGAGGAAATCCTCAACGGGAACTACCTCATTCCCATGAAAGTGATCGAAGACGAGCCTTCCGCACCCGACGAGGATGGGGTGAAGACGCTGCAGCAAGGCGCCACCCTGCAGTTTGCCTGCTTGGATGGTCAGGATCAAACCACCTGGCTCCCGGTGTTTACCGATTGGGTGGAATTTGAAAAGGCGTACGACAAGACGCAGTGGAGCGGCAATGTCGCAACCTATGCGGACATGGTGGCTTTGTCGGAACGGATGGACGGAGCGGTCATCAATAGCAGAGGTATTTCTTTCCAGATCAATGCCAACAATAAACAGCGGATTGAAGAGTTCAGACGTCAACAGGAAGCACCCCGCGCGGCGTCCGTTCAAGAGCATGTCGTTCCTCAAAGCACGAAGATCGTGCTGGGCGAACCGGCGCAAGTGCCGGCGGAGCTGATCCGCGACGTGACCCGCTACATGAAGCAGCAGAAGCGGATCAAAAAAGCCTACCTGCTACAGATGTCCAAAGACGCGGAGACCGGCTATCTGATCGCCGTGGAAGCGGAAGGCAGACCCGAGGAGCTGTTCAACGGCATTGCGGAGACCGCCGAGCCGCATTTGCAGGGCGTGCCGCTCGATCTGACCGGAATGACCGATTGGGTCTTGGATGCGGTGAAGGAGATTCAGCCCTTTTATCGAAAAAAACTACTGGGCATGTTTTAAATCACAAGCAGAGCATCAAAAGAGAGTTCCACTTCTTTGATGCTCTTTTCGTTTACGCTGTAAAAGAGAGGCAAAGGAGGCACTGCGATGACCCAGGCCTACATCGAAATCGTCAACGCACGCGAAAACAATTTGAAAAATGTCAGCCTGCAGATTCCCAAAGGCAAGATCACGATCTTTACCGGGGTGTCCGGTTCCGGCAAATCCTCGATCGTTTTTGATACGATCGCTCAGGAAGCGGGGCGGCAACTCAACGAAACGTATAACAGCTTTGTCCGGAGCTTCCTGCCGCGCTACGGCCGCCCGGAAGCGGATGAACTCCGCAATTTATCGACCGCCATCGTGGTGGATCAAAAACGGCTGGGCGGCAATGCCCGTTCCACGCTGGGCACGGTGACAGATCTTCATGCGCTGTTCCGGCTGCTGTTTTCCCGTTTTGGCGAACCGCAGGTCGGTCTGAGCAACGCCTTTTCGTTTAATGATCCGATCGGCATGTGCGCCAAATGCGAAGGGATTGGCCGGATCATCACGCTGTCGGTCGAAGCGGCGGTGGATCGGGAGAAGTCTTTGAACGAAGGCGCCATCTTGCTGCCCGGTTTCGCGCCAGGCTCGTGGCAGTGGAAGCTGTACGGCGAGTCGGGGTTCTTCGACGCGGAGAAAAAGATCAAAGACTATACAGCGGAAGAACTCGAACAGCTGCTGTACGCGGAGCCGCAACGAGTGGTAGTCAATTACCAAATGAACGAGCTGAATACGATCTACGAAGGTCTTGCCGTGCGCTTCATGCGCTTGAACGTGAACACGCAAAAAGACACAACGAAAGCGGCCGCCAAGAAACTGGATCAGTTTACCACGACTTGCGACTGCCCGGACTGTGGCGGCAAGCGCTACAGCAAGAAAGCACTGTCTTCGAAAGTCATGGGCTACTCGATTTTTGACCTGACCGATCTGCAGTTGGATCGACTGATCGAAGTCGTGTCGCAGATCGATAATCCTGCCGCCCAGCCGATTGTGGACGGCATTGTGGAACGGGTCAGCAATCTCTGCGAGATCGGGCTGGGGTATATGAGCCTGACCCGGGAAACGTCGACGTTATCAGGCGGCGAGTCGCAGCGGGTCAAGATGGTCAAGCATCTGACCAGCAGTTTGACCGGGCTGCTCTACATCTTTGATGAACCCAGCACCGGCTTGCATCCGCGGGATGTGTACCGTTTGAATGAACTGCTGGTCAAACTGCGCGACAAAGGCAACACCGTGCTGGTGGTGGAGCACGACCCGGACGTGATCAAAGTGGCCGACCATATCATCGACGTGGGACCGAAAGCAGGCTCCGGCGGCGGGGAGATCATGTACAGCGGCGATTATCAGGGGCTGCTGGCATCCGATACGCTGACGGGGCGCTACCTGACCCGCCACGCGGAGATCAACACCACGCCGCGGGCGGTGGACGAGTTCTTCGAGAGCAGCACAAGCAGCCTGCACAATCTGAAAAACGTCTCGCTCCGCGTTCCGCAAGGCGTCTTCACCGTGATCACCGGCGTGGCCGGCTCCGGGAAGAGCACGCTGGTCAACGAAGTGTTCGCCAAGGATTATCCGGAGGCGGTGCGCATCGACCAAAACGCGGTGCACGCGAACATTCGCTCCAATCCGGCGACCTACTCCGACATCATGAATGCGATCCGCAAAGCGTTTGCGGCGGCGAATCAAGTCGAGGGCGGGCTGTTCAGCTCGAACTCGGAGGGCGGTTGCCCGGGGTGTGGCGGAACTGGCATCGTCGAGCTGAACATGTCGTTTATGGACAAGATGGAGGTCGTCTGCAGTGAATGCAACGGCAGCCGTTTTAGACAGGATGTGCTGGGTTACCTGTACAAAGGGAAAAACATTGTCGACGTGATGGAAATGACGATCGCAGAAGCGCTGGAGTTTTTTGAGACCAAAGATATTTTGAGCAAGTTGAAGAGCCTGGAGACGGTCGGACTGGGCTATCTGACCCTGGGCCAGCCGTTGAGCACGCTTTCCGGCGGCGAATGCCAGCGCTTGAAGCTGGGGAAGGAACTCAATAAGAAAGGCAACATCTACATTCTCGACGAACCGACCACGGGGCTGCACATGTCGGACGTTTCCAACATCCTGCGCATCATCGATCAACTGGTCGGGAAAGGCAACACCGTGATCGTCATCGAACACAACCTGGATGTGATCCGGCGCAGCGACTGGATCATCGACATGGGACCGGACGGCGGCACCGGCGGCGGGGAGATCCTGTACGAAGGACCGCCGGCCGGCATCGTCTCGTGTGAGCGGTCGGTCACAGCAAAGTATTTGTAGCCGATCCGGAAGGCAGGGACACTTTAGTCCGGCATGGCGTACAGTGTCCACTACATGGCGACCCATCTGACCCATCTGACCCATCTGACCCGCCTTACGCAGGACCCGGATGGGAACCCGATTCAGATCGTCTGCAAACGAAGCTAGTGATTGTGCGCCGGTGACGAATCGCAGTGAAAATTTTTTATACAGGTTGTCGTCTGCGCCGTCGCTCGTTCGTCGTTCTAGATAGAAGGGAGAGATGATCATGAAATATTTGTGCCTGGGCTATTTCAATCCGGAAAAAATGAGTGTGCTGCCAGAAGCGGAACTGGATGCGGTGATGAGCGAATGCTCGCCGCACCTGAGAGAATTTTATCAAAGCGGTCGGGTGCTCTTCGATGCCGGCCTCGAAGAGACGGTCAAGAGCATGAAGCGGACAGGCGGCAACGTGACGGTGACCGACGGCCCCTTTGCCGAGAGCAAAGAAATGATCGGCAGCGCGTTCGTCATCGAAGCGGATACATTTGAGGAAGCGCTTCACATCGCGTCCTTGCACCCGACGACTCGTGTACCTGCAGGTGAGGAGTTCGGCTGGCGCTTGGAGATCCGCCCGATTCACCATTTTCATCAGCCGGAGTAAGCGTTTGTTCACTTGTCCCGCATCGCGCCAACTACAGCGCTCTCTATAGTTCGATCGAATAGGAAACGCCCTCGTGCTGGCTGGCAACGAGGGCGTTCTTGTGTTTATCGCTTGGCAACGGGAATCCAGATCTCGCTTCGAAAAGCAGGGTTGGTCGTATCAGAGTCTGCATTCCAGAGGATCTCCGGGCCTGCGACCTGCTGGTAGTGCGAGGAAGGGAACCACTCCGCGTAGATGCGGCCCCAGATTTCCTGCAAGGTGCCGGGGAATGGGCCGACCGCTTCGAAGACCGCCCAGGTGGAGGCGGGGACTTCGAGTGCGGCGAGGGTGTCGGGCGCGTCTTGCGTAGTCGCCGCTCCGATGTAATGGTCCAGCTCGCCTCTTTCCTCCATCCGCCCTTCGGAAAAATTCACCGAGGCGCTGAGGATGCCGTGCGGTTCGATGTTCGACAGCGACTTGATCTGCCGAATCTGCTCCGGTGTCAAGCTCTCCCACATCGCGGCGATCTCAGGATTGACCCCGTGAAAGATGATCGGGACCCGCTTCTGGATGCCGACGATGCGAAAAGCAGCTTTGTCTACAAGGCGATAGTTCATCTCGTTTCCCCCTTGGATTGTCAGCTGGAAAGTCATGCGCGGAAACGCCTTCAGCGAGGCACCGCCCGTTCTGGCTTCCGTCGGGGTGATGCCGTGCAGGGCCTGAAACGCCCGGGCGAACGAGTCGGGCGAGCTGTACCCGTACTTCATGGCCAGATCGATCACCTTCACAGCGCCTGCCTGCAGCTCAAACGCGGCCAAGGTCAACCGGCGGCGGCGGATGTACTCCGACAGCGGGATGCCGGCCAGAAAGGAAAACATCCGCTTGAAATGATACTCCGAGCAAAACGCCCGCCGTGCAGCCTCCCGATAGTCGATCTCCTCCGCCAAATGCGCCTCCAAGTACTCCATCGCCCGATTCATGTGTTTCAGCATTTCCATGCGCTGACCTCCTTTTGAACAGCATAGCAGGGATCGGATGCTCCGCCCCGACATTTCATGCAAAATGATGCAGTGTTAGGACGCTGTAAATCTGAATTGTTGATTATTATAATTATTGAACTCTATATAATTAAAAGTGATGATGTTGTACAATGTTCACTATGACAAAATAACCAATATGTTCCTTATCCAAATTTTTATCATGCAAAGGGGAAGGTACTCGTTATGAAAACATTCGTGAAACTCGGTATTGCGGTCGTCGTGTCTGCAGGATTGCTGGTGGGGTGCGCACCTTCTGACGTACAAACTGGCGGCAGCAACGATGTGGCCGCGAAAAACGATCAGACGGCCGACAAGAAGAAAGAGGACGGCTCGAAGAAATTCAATGCGGATGTCTCGGCAGAAGGTCTGGGCATGAAAGTGAATATCGCAGAGGTCAAAGTCAGCCCTACCAAAATCGAAGTCGGAATCAACTTCCAAAACAACAATCAACATGCCATGAGCTGGTATCCGGATCAGGAAGCGAAGATTGTCGTGGGCGACATGCAACTGGATTCCAACATGTTTATGAGCTCGGGGAAACTTGGCGGCGATATTGAAGGCGGCGTGAAAAAAGACGGTGTGCTGGTGTTTCCAGTCGCGGACGGTAAGAAGCTGGATGTCGCCAAAGTCACCAGCCTGAAGTTGAAAGTAGGCAAATTGCACTCGCCGGACTTCATGCAGAAGCAAGAGATCGCTTTTGACATTCCTGTCAAATAAATTGCCGATAAAAGAGGGGTATCATGAAACGTACTACTGAGTTTGTATTGGGATTGATTGGCGGTATTATCGGGTTTGGCGGTGCTTTCTTTGCACTGTTTTTTGGTGCCATCGATGAAGCGGTAAACGGTTCGACGCAGCTCAGCGGCCTTGCCGTCGGAGCATTTGCCTTTTCGATTCTGGCCATCGTCGGTTCGATTGTCGTCAAGTTCAAGCCGAAGCTGGGTGGAACCTTCATGTTGATCGCGGCCATCGGCGGGCTGATCAGCATCTCGCTGTTCTTCCTGCTGCCGTTCATTCTGCTCTTGATCGCCGGTCTTATGGGCTTGATTCGCAAGAACAAGCCGCAAGCGTCGAACGTTTCAGCCTAACTCGCATCTTTAGAAAGCCTCCCGGATCATCTGGGAGGCTTTTTGCAAATCGCTGATTTTTGCCAATTGCGGCAGTCTGTGTTAGTATGTAGCCGATAAATACCGGATGGGGGAAATGGAAGCATGGCCGATTTGCCAAATTGCCCAAATTGCAACTCCGCTTATACGTATGAGGACGGGAATCTGCTGATCTGCCCGGAATGCGGGAACGAATGGACGCCCGGCCAGGCAGCGGCGGCAGGGGAAGAGATCCGCACGATCCGCGACGCCAACGGCAACGTGCTGCAGGACGGCGATACCGTCTTGGTGATCAAAGACCTGAAAGTCAAAGGCAGCTCCTCCGTGCTGAAGATGGGCACGAAGGTTAAAAATATCCGCCTCGTCGACGGCGATCATGACATCGACTGCAAGATCGACGGATTTGGCGCGATGAAATTGAAGTCTGAGTTTGTGAAAAAAGTATAGCACATACGCTGACACACACCATGCATCGGCCTCCTTGTGAACGAAAGCTCGCAGGGGGCCGATTTTGCTGAAAGGGGCTACGCAGATGAAGATCACGGTTGACCAGACGGGAAGTTCGAAAGTGGCGCTCATCGAAAGCGGCGATCTCGTCATCAGCACCGTCCAGGACGCCTTGGACCTGATGGCGACCGTCCACTATGAGGCGGAGACCGACAAGATATTGATCCCGAAAGCGAACATCGCCGAGTCGTTTTTCGACCTGTCGACGAAACTGGCCGGCGAAATCTTGCAGAAGTACACCAACTATCGAGTAAAAATCGCGATTGTTGGCGATTTTGCAGGATATGAGAGCAAGAGCTTGAAAAGTTTTATCTATGAATGCAATCAAGGCAAACAGGTGTTTTTCGTGCCGGACCGCGAGACTGCGCTCCGGGCGCTGCACACCGGGTCGCTGAGTCAGTGACGAAATAATTAAAATTCGCGTTTCAGCCCGTAGATATCGAAAGATCAGTCTACGGGCTTGCTGTTTCGAGACAAAGACATTGTGTGCCGTACTTGATAGTAGATGGGTGAAATCGTCAGAGTTATGCATATCATGTAAGAAATTCGAATCTTGGGAGTGTACGCACGATGACAGAGGAGTGGGACAAGGTACGCGGCTTCAATCCGCATCCTGCGGAAAAGTCTTTCGGGCCTGACAAGAAGCTGCGCATGGAATCGTTCCTTCAAGATAGCGCCGATGCGATATGGATGGTCGATTTGGAAGAGCGTGTCCTGCGAATCAACCCGGCCTTTGAATCTTTGTTTGGCTGGTCGGAATCAGAAGTGGTCGGACGGCGGTTGCCGACGACACCGTATTTCCTGAAACGGGAAATGAGTCTACTGATGCAGCAGGTGAAGCAAGGCCTGCCCACGGCTGGCTTGGAAACGAAATGCATCTGCAAAGACGGGCGGCTGCTGCACATCAGCGCCACGTTGTCGCCGGTGCGCAACCCAAGCGGCGACGTGATCGCCGTCAGCGGCACCTGCCGGGATATCAGCCACAGCAAGCGCTCCGAACAAGAGCTGCGCAAAACGAAAGAGCTGCTCGAGGCGTTTATTCTGAACAGCCAGGACGCGATCTGGATGATCGATGTTGAGGAGCGCGTGCTGCAGGTCAACCCGGCATTTGAAGCGCTGTTCGGCTGGTCGGAAGAAGAGGTGCTTGGCAAACGCCTGCCGATCATCCCAGACTTTTTGGAGGCAGACATGCATCAGCTACATCAGGAGATCAAAGCGGGCCGGTCCCTGCGCGGCTTTGAGACGCAGCGCCAATGCTTTGACGGCCGCCTGATCTATGTCAGCGCTACGTTGTCTCCGGTGCGCGACAACCGGGGCGAAGTGATCGGGATCAGCGGCACCTGCCGCGACATCACGCATCTCAAACGCTCGGAAGAAGAGCTGCGCAAGACGAAAGAACGGCTGGAAGCGATCGTGCAGAACAGCGCCGATGCGATCTGGCTGGTCGATCTGGAAGGGCGCGTGCTGCAGATCAATCCGGCGTTCGAAGCGATGTTCGGCTGGTCGGAAGCGGAGATCGCAGGCAAACATCTGCCGATCATTCCCGACTTTCTGGCGGCCGAGATTCACGAGCTGCATCAACAGATCAAAACGGGGCGTTCCCTGCGCGGCTACGAGACGCAGCGCCGCTGCAAAAACGGGCAGCTGATCTACGTCAGCGCCACCTTGTCGCCGGTGCGCAACAACCGGGGCGAGGTGATCGGGATCAGCGGCACCTGCCGCGACATCAGCCAAAACAAGCAGTCGGAAGAGATGTTGATCCAAACGGAGAAACTCAGCATCGCCGGACAGCTGGCTGCCGGCCTCGCGCACGAGATCCGCAATCCGCTGACGGCGCTGAAAGGGTTCGTCCAACTGATGCAGTTCGGGCAGGAGACGCATCACAAGTACCTCGAAGTGATGGAATCGGAGCTGAGCCGCATCGAGATGATCGTCAGCGAGCTGCTCGTGCTGGCCAAACCGCAGGCCAACTCGTTTAAAAGGCTCGATCTCGTCTCGATCCTCCAAGATGTCTTGACGCTCAGCGAGACGCAGGCGATCTTGCACAACGTGCAGATCGAAGCGGAGTTTCCGGACGCGCTCCCGGCGATCGACTGCGATCTCAACCAGATGAAACAGGTCTTCATCAATTTTATTAAAAACGCGATCGAGGCGATGCCAAACGGTGGCCGGCTCCGCCTCTTTGCACATCTTCCGCAGGAGGAACCGGGACAGATTCGCATCCGCGTGGCGGACGAAGGCACAGGCATTCCCCAAGAGCACCTCGCGCGCCTTGGCGAACCTTTTTATACAACCAAGACCAAAGGCACCGGACTGGGCCTGATGGTCAGCAAAAAAATCATCGATGGCCATCGCGGCCGCCTGGAGATCACCAGCGAAGTGGGGACGGGCACGACGGTGGATGTCTATCTGCCGCTCCCGGTGTGAGGAGGACGACCCATGATCGGGTGGCGGGCAGGACGTTTAAAAAATCCTAGCTTGACATACCCTACGTAGGTATCTCATATTTATAGCAAGGAGGGATGCCCTGTGGAAACGGAAGAGCTGAACAATATGGCGCCGGAAGAGCAAAGCTGCCATGGTGACGGCGAACGCAAAAGCCATCATTCGGACAAGATGAAGTCCAATCTGGTGGCGCGCCTGAACCGCATCGAAGGGCAGATCCGCGGCGTCAAAGGCCTGATCGAGAAGGACGCCTACTGTGATGACGTGCTCAATCAGATCGCAGCCTGCCAATCGGCGCTGAACAGCGTCGGCAAGCTGCTCTTGGAAGGACATATGCGCAGCTGCGTGGTGGAGCGGCTCCAGGAAGGCGATCATGAAGTGATCGACGAGCTCTTGGTCACCATCACCAAGCTGATCAAAAAGTAAGACCCTGACAAATGTGCTCTTGAGCACATTTGTTTTTTTGTGCTTTACATACTATAGGGGGGTATGGTAAATTAGTGTCAACCACAGGAAAACATTGGAGGAGGAGAAAGGAAATGAAAAGGATTTTACTGCGTGTTGCGGTCTATCTGCTGACGTTCGTGCTGGTGGTCGGCGGGGCCGGGTTGCTGGGGTATAGCAATACGCACGGCGATTTCTACGGTTCGGTGTACAAAGGTACGTTCCCGGAGTGGCAGGATGTAGCCGTGCCGGAGCATGATGCGAAGAAGCCGACCGTCGCGGTGTTGATGAGCGATGCGTCGACGACGACAGAAGTGTTCGATTTTCTGATTCCTTATGATCTGTTTGCGATGACCAAAGCGTACAATGTCTACGCGGTGGCGCCCGATAAAAAAGTGAAATCGCTGTCCGGCGGGCTGGAAGTGGTGCCGCACTACACGTTTGCGGAGCTCGATGCCCTGCTCGCGAAAAGCCCGGACATCATCGTCGTCCCGTATATGCCGGTCGTCGATGAGGAGCTGTACCGCCCGGTGCGGGAATACATCCAAAAGCACAAAGACACAACGCTGGTCAGCATCTGCGGCGGCGCGACGAGCCTGGCCGACGCCGGCCTGCTCGACGGCAAAGATGCCACGTCGCACTGGCAGGCGATCGGCACACTGCGCATGGGTTATCCGAACGTGAACTGGAAGCCGGATCAGCGCTATGTGGCGGCGGGCAACCTCGTCACCTCCGGCGGGCAGACGGGCGGCTTTGACGCCGTGCTGTACACGATCAAGGAAAAGCTCGGCGAGCCGATGGCGAAGAAAGTGGCTGAAGAGGCGAAATACCCGATGTACCAGTACGTTCAGAACCCGACGGTCGACCCGTATGCGATCGACGCGCGCTTCTTCGGCATCTACGTGTTCAACAACGCGTTCCAATGGAACAAGGTCCAGACCGGCGTGCTGCTCTATGACGGCATGGAAGAGATGGCGCTGTCCTCGGTGTTCGACACCTATGCGGACACGGGGACGACGCAGGTGCGGACGATCTCGGAAGCGAACCGTCCGATCGTGACGAAACACGGCTTGAACATCGTCGCCCGCTATCAAACGTCCGACCTGCCTGCGCTCGAGCGGGTGTTTGTGACCGGCCCGGACGGTATGCAGCTGGCAGCGAAGGAAGTCAAGAACTGGAACGGTCTGCAGGATGTGCCGAAGATCGAGTATCTGCACCGGAACTCGGCCGACAGCTTCGTTTTTGAAGAACCGCTCGAAGACCTGGCGCGGCAGGAAGACGTCTCGACGGCGGAACATGCTGTGAAGCGTTTCGAATACCGCGCCGACGGGGTCCAGTTGGAGGGCAGAGCGTTTGCCTATGAGACCTATGGCAACCTGCTCATCCTGATCGTGGCCGCCCTGCTGCTTGCCTACGGAATCGACCGCCGCTTCCTCAGGAAGTCTGATGTGGTAAGATAAGGGTACGAGATGAGAGGGAAAGGGGTTTACCGGCAAGTGAGCGCACATAACGTAGTAGCGGAGGCTTTTGCACAGACCCGATATCCGCTCGGGGGACATGGCAAGCGCGTCGTGCAAGTGCTGAAAGACGTGCTGGACGAAGTGGAGGGCACCGTCGAAGGTGATCTGTACGGATCTGGCCAGCTGATCGAAGAGTTTGAAGCGAAACTGGCAGCGTATTTGGGCAAGCAGAGCGCCGTCTTCTTTCCGAGCGGCACGATGGCCCAACAGGTCGCCATGCGCATCTGGTGTGACGAGAAGGGGCTGAAAAAAGTCGCCTATCATCCGCTCGCCCACCTTGAGATCCATGAGCAGGAAGGCATGCACAAGCTGCACGGCATCGAAGCGGTGCTGCTGGGCGAGAAAGACCGCCTGATCCGGCTGGAGGAGATCCTGCACCTGCAAGAGGAGATCGCCTGCCTGCTGATCGAACTGCCGCAGCGCGAGATCGGCGGCCAGCTGCCGTCCTTTGCAGACCTGCAGGCGATCTCTGCGCACTGCCGGGAAAAAGGCATCCGGCTGCATCTGGACGGGGCGCGCCTGTTTGAAATCCTGCCCTATTACCAGAAGACGGCAGAGGAAGTCTGCGCCTTGTTCGACAGCGTCTATGTCTCCTTTTACAAAGGGATCGGCGGAATCGCCGGCGCGATTCTGGCCGGGGACACCGCGTTTACAGAGCAGGCGGGCGTCTGGAAAAGCCGCTACGGCGGCAACTTGATCTCGCTGTATCCGTACATCCTGACCGCAAACGCATATTTCGATCAGCGGATTCCCAAGATGGGGCTGTATCATGAGCAGGCCAAAGAGCTGGCCGCTCTGTACAACGAGTGCCACGGCGTGACGACCAAGCCGGAAGTGCCGGTGTCGAACATGTTCCACGTGCATGTCGCACTGCCCAAGGAGCGGCTGGAGCCGATCCTAGCGGCAGTGTATCAGGAGTCTGGCGTCGGCTTGACGCATTATGTGCGCGAAACGGAGTCTGGCACCTGCTATTTTGAGATCAGCATCGGCGACCGTTACGCACAGGTGCCGAAAGCAGCGCTGCACACGGCGTTCCGTCTGCTGAACGAACATATCCAAAAACTGTAGCTTGTGCTTCCCGTCGCTCTTTGATATAGTCTTTCGAAATACCTGCGAGCGAGAGGAGCGATCGACATGGGAATCCATAACTACTTTAAGAGCTTGTCCGACTTGGAAGGCATCAACCGCTGCCCGGGAAAGTTCAAATACCAGGAGCATTCGGTGGCCAGCCACTCGTTTAAAGTGACGAAAATCGCTCAGTTCCTCGGCACGGTGGAAGACCACCACGGCACGGCGATCGACTGGCGTTTGCTGTATGAAAAAGCGATCAACCACGACTATGCCGAGCTGTTCACCGGCGATATCAAGACGCCGGTCAAATACGCGATGCCGGAGCTCAAGGAACTCTTTTCGCAAGTGGAAGAGTCGATGACGCGGAAGTTTATCGATGCGGAGATTCCGGAGGAGTTTCGCGAGGTCTATGCGCGGCGCTTCAGCGAGGGCAAGGACGAGACGATCGAAGGGAAGATCCTCGCTGTCGCCGACAAGATCGATCTCTTGTACGAATCGTTTGGCGAGATTTTGAAAGGCAACCCGGAGCCCTTGTTCCATGAGATCTACGAGGAGGCTTTGTCGACGATCCACTCGTACCGGGAGTTGCATGCGGTGCAATACTTCTTGGACAACGTGCTTCCGGAGATGCTGGAGGAACGGGACAACGTGGCGAAATGAAGGAAGAGCAGACGGTGACGTCTGCTCTTTTTTCATATCTTTTTTCAACTCGTTTTCAACCTGTAGCCGGCTTGGTGGAAGCGTACTCGAGCGGCGTCTCGCCGATGATCGCCTTGAAGTCTTTGATAAAATGCGACTGGTCGTAGTAGCCGAGCTCGGCGGCGAGCAGCGCCAAGTCGCCGTGCTGTCCGCGCTCCAGCCTTTCGGCGGCGTTGTGCAGGCGGTACAGCTTGATCACCCATTTCGGGCTGACTCCGACGTATTGGTCGAAGAGGCGTTGGAGTTTGCGCTTGTTGATGGGCAGGCGCTCGCAGACTTGGTCGACTTTGGTGATCGCGGGGTCGGTGATGATCAGGTCGATGATCCGGTTGATCTCGGCGACCGCCGGATCAGGCTCGGGGAGCTTGGCGAGGAGGAATTGATCGGCGAGGGCGATCCTTCTTTCGTCGGTGTCAAGGCTTTGGAACTGCTGTTCGAGCAGGGCGCTGTCTACGTCGAAAACTTCATGCGGCGGGAGCGGGCGTTCGGACAGCTCGGCGACAGACCGTTTGTAGAACGGGTAGAAGCCGCCGGGGTGGAATTTGACGCCGAAGACGAGGCCGCGGCCGGAGAGATATTTGGTGAACTTCCGGGTGGAAGCGCCGTAGATCGCCGTCTGGCCCGGTTCGATGACGAGGTTGACGCAGGGGTTCGGCACGACGTCTTGGCAGAACGGCTCCCGGCCGCGCAGATCCCAGCGGACGATCCAGTAGTGTTTGACGAACGGGCGGAGCGGCTCGGCAGGGAGATGGCGGGTCAGGCTGAATTGGGACTGGCTGTCTGCCAGTTTGAGAACGCCCATCGGCTTCATCAGTTTCACTCCTGTGCGTGTCGCGTTTTTACGATACATTTACCAAATAAACGGTTATACTTTATAGTAACGCAGATCGTGAGGAGGAGAAACATGGAACTGAAATACGTGTTTTATATCGACGGCACTCGGGAGCAGGTCTGGGACGCTTTCGTGTCGCCGGAAGGAACGCGCAAGACGTTTTTCAACTGTGTGATTCGCTCGACGTTTGAGGTGGGTGCTCCCTATGAATACGTGGGGCCGGGCGCGGACGGCGATGAGACGGTGCACGTGTTCGGGAAGATCTTGCAGCATGAGCCGCATCACGTGTTCAGCTACACGGAGAATGCCGGCCCCTCCTACCGGGAGTACGATGCTGAGCTGGATACGCGCGTCACGTTTACGCTGGAGACGGTCGGCACCTGCACCAAGCTGACCCTCGTCAACGACCAGATCAAGGACGATCATCCCTCCCTGCAAAACGCCGAGTCGAGCTGGTGGATGATCTTGAGCAACATCAAGACGCTGGTCGAGACCGGCAAGACGCTCGATTTCGGATGGTAAACAAACAAACGCAGCAGGCACCTGAGAAGGTGTCTTTTGCTGTTTCCGGGGCAGGGCAAGGCGCGGCGGAGTTGGAAGATTTGGCAAGTCTGGTTGAAGTTGCAGGAGTTGCAGGCGATGTATGTGTTGTGACGATTGACACTCCGGAGACTTTTCGGTTTCAAGAGGCGCTGGTGTATCTGGCGCGGTCGGCGAATGAGTGTATGTTTCAGGTGGCAGAAGGACGGGTGCGGAAGCTGCTGCAGGTTGACGGAATGCCCGTGTTGTTTGAAGTCGGCGCCGGGGACGGGCAGACGCTTCACCTGCGTTTTATGAACGGGAAGCCAAACGCTGCACAGCAGAAGGCGGCCGTGACGTATGTGCGGGAGTGGCTGGATCTGGACCGGGACCTCGCGCCGTTTTACGCGCTCGCGGGGGAGGATGCGGTGCTGCAGGGGCTTGTGGAGCGCTATGACGGGCTGCGCGTGGTGCGCATCCCGGAGTTGTTTGAGGCGCTGTGCTGGGCGGTCATCGGCCAGCAGATCAATCTGACGTTCGCCTACACGCTGAAACGCCGCTTCGTCGAATCGTTTGGCGAGGCGGTGCTGGGCCACTGGCTGTTCCCGCGCCCGGAACGAATCGCCGCGCTGTCTGCAGACGAACTCCGCGTCCTGCAGTTCACCGGGAATAAGGCGGAGTATCTCCTCGAAATCGCCCGGCAACTGAGCGCGGGAAAGCTCTGCAAATCAGCTCTGCTCACCCTCCCGCCCGACGAAGCTGAAAAACAGCTGGTCAGCATCCGCGGCATCGGCCCCTGGACGGCCCAGTATGTACGGCTGCGCTGCCTGGGTGACGCGTCCGCCTTTCCGATCGCCGATGTCGGGCTGCACAACGCGATCAAGGCCCGGCTCGGGATGGAGCGCAAACCGTCCTTGGCAGAGCTTCGCGAACTGGCCCGCCCGTGGAAAAATTGGGAGGGCTATGCTACTTTTTATCTGTGGCGAAGTCTAACTTGAACGAAAGCAGAGAGGGTACCGCACATGATTCTGACACTTAGCATCTTGCTTGCCTTAGTCCTTGCCGTTTTTCTGGTGCTCACCTTCTATCCGCATCTCGGCGGCAAACTGAGCACGGAGCAAAAAGAGCGCCACGCGCGCTCGAAACAGTTCCGGCAGGGGAAGTTTGTCAACCAGACTCCGACCCGCATGGACAGCAGCTTGAAAACGTCGCTCGGCATCCTGCGCGAATTTATGAAAGGCAATCCCCGCCGCAAACCGAGCACGCAGCTGCCGATGGAACCGTTGCGCCTGCAGGAGGGCGGGGAGGCGCATGTCACGTGGTTCGGCCATTCGGCGCTCTTGATCGAGCTGGACGGCAAGAAGCTGCTGCTCGACCCGATGTTCGGCCGCACGCCGTCGCCGTTTCCGCAGGTTGGCGGCCGGCGCTATAGCGGCGAACTGCCTTTTGAAATCGAAGAGCTGCCGGAGATCGACGCTGTGATCCTCTCGCACGATCACTACGACCATCTCGACTATGGCTCGATCAAGCGGCTGCATCACAAAGTCGGCCAGTTCATCGTGCCGCTCGGCGTCGGTGCGCATCTCAAGCGTTGGGGCGTGGCGCCGGAGAAGATTCAGGAACATGACTGGTGGAGCGAATTTGAATATGCGGGCCTGACTCTTGCCTGCACGCCCGCCCGGCATTTTTCCGGACGGAGCCTGACCGACCGCGACAAGACGCTCTGGTGCTCCTGGGTGATCATCGGGCGGCAGGCGAAGCTGTATTTCAGCGGCGACGGCGGCTATGGCCCGCATTTTCAGGAGATCGGGCGCGCCTACGGACCGTTCGACCTGACGATGATGGAGTGCGGCCAGTACGACCCGCGCTGGGCGGCGATCCACATGATGCCGGAAGAGACGGTGCAGGCGCATCTCGATGTGCAAGGCCGGGTGTTGCTGCCGATTCACTGGGCGGCGTTTACGCTGGCTCTGCACGACTGGACCGACCCGGTCGAGCGCGCGCTGCAGGCGGCACAGCACAACCGCGTGACGGTCGCCACGCCGCGGATCGGCGAAAAAGTGCCGGTTCAGGCAGCCGAATACCCTGCTTCCACTTGGTGGAGGTAGGGTTTTTTGCTGTCTTGTTGCTCGCTTTTTGCTGTAAGCCATCGTACAGATTCATGCCAGACGCAAATGAGATCATACTATAGATGGCGTTTCCAAGAGGAGGAACACAACATGCAACTGCGTGAGTTACCCTATTCCGTCTTAGACCTCGCGCCGATCGTCGCGGGCAGCAACGCGACGCAGGCGTTTTCCAACAGTTTAGATCTCGCACAGCACACCGAGCGGTGGGGCTACACCCGCTATTGGCTGGCTGAGCATCACAATATGACGGGCATCGCTTCGTCGGCCACTTCGGTGCTGATCGGGCACATCGCCGGCGGCACCTCGACGATCCGCGTCGGTTCCGGCGGGATCATGCTGCCGAACCATGCGCCGCTGATGATCGCCGAGCAATTCGGCACCTTGGAATCGCTCTATCCGGGGCGCATCGACCTCGGCCTCGGCCGTGCGCCCGGCTCCGACCAGCCGGCGATGCGCGCGATCCGCCGCGGGCTGAACAGCAACGGGGAGGACTTCCCGGAGCTGGTCGAGGAGCTGCGGGCGTATCTCCATCCGCCTGTGCCGCCGGAGCAGATGCCGGTGCGCGCCGTTCCCGGCGAAGGGCTGAACATTCCGATCTGGCTGCTCGGCTCCAGCGCCTTCAGCGCGCAGCTGGCCGGGATGCTCGGTTTGCCGTTCGCTTTTGCCAGCCATTTCTCGCCGCGCTTCACCTTGCCTGCGCTCGACCTGTACCGCCGCAGCTTCCAGCCGTCGGAGGTGCTCGATGAACCGTACGCGATGGTCGGTCTGAACGTGGTCGCCGCCGACAGCGATGCGGAAGCGCGCCGCCTGGCGACCTCGATGTACCAGCAGTTCCTGAACCTCGTCCGCAACCGTCCCGGCCAGCTGCAGCCGCCGGTCGACAACATGGACGACCTCTGGACCGACTACGAAAAGGATATGGTCAAGCAGCAGCTCGGCTCCTCGATCGTCGGCGGGCCGGAGCGGGTCAAAGAGAAGCTGCAGGCGTTCCTCGACAAGACCCAGGCAAATGAGTTCATGATCAACGCCCAGATCTACGACCACGGCGCCCGCCTGCGCTCGTTCGAGATCGTATCGGAAGTGTTCAAAGCATAAGCGGAGGAGCCCGGCAAGGGCTCCTTTTTGGCATCGATGGGAACGATAGGTAGGGAGGCAGAACGAATGGACAATCTGACGCTGAACACAGACAACTATCAGTTGGCGATGGCGTACGCGCATTTTTGCAACGGCACGCACAACCAGAAGACGGTCTTTGAACTGTATTTTCGCAACTTGCCGTTTGGCAGCGGCTACGCGGTGTTTGCCGGGCTGGAGCGGGTGGTGCACTATCTGCGCAACCTGCGTTTTTCTGATGAGATGATCGCATTTTTGCAACAGCAGCCGGAGGGCTACTCGGCCGAATTTTTGGCGGAACTGCGCCGCTTTCGCTTCACCGGGACGCTGCGGGCGGTGCGCGAAGGGTCGGTCGTGTTCGCCAACGAGCCGCTGCTGCAGGTCGAAGCGCGGGTGATGGAGGCGCAGATCATCGAGACGGCGCTGCTGAACGCGGTGAATTTTCAGACGCTGATCGCCACGAAAGCCGCCCGCATCCGCAAGGAGGCCGGTCCGGAGAGCTACCTGATCGAGATGGGCACCCGCCGCGCCCATGAAGCGGATGCGGCGGTGTGGGGGACGCGGGCGGCGTACATCGCCGGGTTTGATTCCACGTCAAACTTGCAGGCCGGCATGCAGTTTGGCATCCCGACCAAAGGCACGCACGCGCACTCTTGGGTGCAGACGCATGAGACGGAGCTGGAAGCGTTTCAGAAGTTTGCCGACGTGTTTCCGGAGAGCACGACGCTGCTCGTCGACACGTACAACACGCTGGAGTCGGGCCTGCCGAACACGATCCGCGTCGCCAAGGAGCTGGAGCGGCGCGGCAAGAAGCTGTTCGCGATCCGCCTCGATTCTGGCGACATCGCCTTTCAGTCGAAAGTGGCGCGGAGGATGCTCGACGAGGCCGGGCTGCCGTATGTGAAGATCGCGGCGTCGAACGACCTCGACGAGCACACGATTCTGCACCTGAAAGTCCAAGGCGCGCAAGTCGACATCTGGGGTGTCGGCACCAAACTGATCACCGGGTACGACCAGCCTGCGCTCGGCGGCGTGTACAAGCTGGTCGAGCGCGAACTGCACGGCGCGATGGAGCCGTCGATCAAGATCAGCTCCAACCCGGAGAAGATCACCACGCCGTATCGGAAGAGCTTGTACCGCATTCTGAACCAAAGCGGGAAAGCGGAAGGGGACTATCTCGCGCTGCCCGGCGAAACGGATGTGCTCCGGGGGGAGCGGATCAAACTGTTCGACCCGGTGCACACGCATGTCCAAAAGTTTGTGGCGGACTACACGGCGCTGCCGATGCTGCAAACGATCTTTGCCGACGGCGAGCTGGTGGATCAACTGCCGGAGATCGGAGATGTCAAAGCGCACCATCAGGCGCAGCTGCAGCAGTTCGACGAGGAGGTGCTGCGCAACCTGAACCCGGCGATCTACGGGGTCCATCTCAGCCGCCAACTTTGGCAGCGCAAACGGGAATTGATCGAGGCGTATGGAGCTGGCGCACACGAAGCAGACTGGAAGTAGGAGCAGGCGAAGCGCTTGACAGGAAACCAAACGGTTACGTATAATCAATACGAAACCAAATGGTTTCCAATACATCATTTTTGGAGGTTGTACCCGTGTCTGATACCAATCAAGGAACGCTTCCTGTTATTCGCCAGACGATAGAATTGAACGCCCCGATTCAGAAAGTATGGGAGGCGGTCGCCTCGTCGGAAGGCATCGCGACTTGGTTTATGCCCAACGATTTTCAGCCGGCGCTCGGCAATGAATTTGTGCTGGAGACGCCGTTTGGCAAGCAGCCGTGCAAAGTGACGGAGTTCGATCCGCCGAACAAGCTCGTTTTCACATGGGGCCGGACGTGGATCATCACGTTCGCGCTGCAGGAAATGGAAGCGGGCAAGACCGAATTCACATTGCTTCATGACGGCTGGGAAGCAGGCAAGATCCCGGAAAGCGGTATGGATTCTGCTGAAGTTCGCGCAACGATGGCGCATGGCTGGGAAGCGGCTGTGCTGCCGCGCCTGGCCGAATACGTGCAAAAATAAGCAGGAAGCCTGTCAAAATGTCATCATGGTCTCAGCCGAGACCATGATTTTTTTATGTCCAAACCTCTCTACTTGACAATGGGAATCACTTTAAAATGGTGTAGTTTGTATATCGACTATTGTCTAGGAAAGGTGTTTGGGAGCATGAGATCCTTTGTTGCAGGTCAAGATCGGTCCCTTGCACGTCTTCCCGTGGAAAGGGCGGCCGTGGAAGCACAATCTGCGCGAGGTCGCCGCTCTGTTTGGCGTCCCCGGTGTGGCTGAACGCTGGCTGGACTGGTTTGAACAGAAAGCCGCCCACGTTCGCACGCTGCTGCAGGCCCAATATGGCGATGCTCAGCGTGGGCACGATCCCGTTTCTCGGCCTGATCATTCCGAACACGGCCAGAGCATCTCGTTTGAGTACATCGCAGAGAAGAACCTGGAGTACCTCTTCGTCATCGACCGCGGTTCGGTCGTCGAAGGCCAAACGAAGACCACCGCTCAGCAGCTGGCGGAAAACGAGTTGGTCAAGAAGACGAAAGCGTTTACGAACAACCACATCGTCTACCTCGACTCGAACTACTGGTACCTCTCCGGCGGCGGTCTGGAGTCGGTCGGCGCGATGATCGACCAAATCTACAAAGCGTACAACTAAAGCCAAAGCATAGCAAAAGGCACCCGGTATCGGGTGCCTTTTTACATGTTTTGCAGCAGTTTTTTAAAAGCGGCCGTGTCGCGCGGCGGCGGGTGCTGCTGCCGGACCGCAGTGGGCAGCGAGCTCCAGAGGTCATAGAGGATCGGCAGGTCCATGCCGTACTCGGCGATCCGCGCGGCTTGCGCAAACACTTCCTCCGGCGTCCCTGCCATGACACAGGCGCCTTGATCAAAGACGAGCACCCAGTCGGCGAACGAGAAGGCGAGGTTCATGTCGTGGGTCGCCATCACGGTGGTGATGCCGCGACGATGGATGCGATGAAGTTCGGCGAGCAGCTGCTCCTCCGAGCGGCGATCCAGATAGGCGGTCGGTTCGTCGAGCAGCACAAGCCGGGGTTCCAGCGCCAGGACGCCGGCCAGCGCCACGCGTTTTTTTTGCCCTAAGCTCAGGTGGTGCAGCGGCGTGTCGGCCAGCGGCAGGAGCTGCAGCTGCTGCAGGATGGCTTCTGTGCGCGCCGCGATCTCCCGTTCGGGGAGCTTGGCGTTGCGCAGTCCGTAGGAGATGTCTTCATACGGCGTGTTCAGGATCAGCTGCTGCTCCGGATCTTGGAACACCAGTCCGATCTCCTGCCGCAGCTGTTGCAGGTCTTTGGAGCGGTAGGACAGCGGCGCACCGTTCCAGCGCACCTCTCCGGACTGCGGGCGGGCGATGCCGATCGCTTGCAGAAAAAACGATGATTTGCCGGAGCCGTTTTGGCCGCAGATCACCGTTTTTTTTCCGGCCGGGATCGAGATGCTCAAGTCCCGCAGCGCCGGTTGACGGGTTCCGGGGTAGGTATAGCGGAGATCTTTCGTCTCCAAAAGTGTGCTCACAACAAGTCCCTCCAGCGAATCAAGAATTCCAGCCCGGCCAGCACCAGCAGCCCGCCCGCACTCTCCGCCAGATAGCGCCTGGGGACGGGCTGGGCACGGGGCGGGGCGAACGGGATTTCGTCGGCAAACCCCCGCGCGACGAGGCCGTGCGACAGTTTGGCCGATTGCTGCATCGCTTTTTGAAACAGCCGCACGACCAGCCGGGCGGTGTCCCGCAACGCGCCGCCCGCTCCGGCATACCCGCCGCGCGCCCGCTGCGCGGTGGTCATGTCCTCGGCGATGTCGGCGAGCAGGAACAGAAAGCGGTAGGTGATCAGCATCAGCTCCAGCACCAGCTGCGGCATGCGCAGGCGTTTGAGCACCTGCAGCAGCTCCGGGAGCGGAGTGGTCAGGATCAGGAACAACATGGTGGACAAGCAGGCGAGCACCCGGGTCAAAATCGTTCCGGCGCGTTCGAGGGCTGCTGACGGCACAAACATTTCGTATCCGCCGAACAGCTCCGCGTCGAACAGGCGCGGCGTCGCACTGCCGACCGGGCCGAACTCCAGCAGGAGCGCAGGCAGGCTGAGGATGAAAAACAGCCCGGCCGCGCCGACGAGGAGCAGATAATGCCGAAGCGAGATCCCGGCATAGCGGACGACCCACACCAACAGCCACAGCGCGATCAGGAGCTGCACCGGCGGGTGGGCCAGCGAGGACAAGGCGAACAGCAGAACGGCAAAGCCGCATTTCCAGCCGGGGGAAACGGAGCGGAACGCGTTGGTGTACGACAGGGTGTCGATCCGTTTGATCATTGGGAATTCGTTTTGGCAGACTTGCTTCGTAACACGCCCGCCGCATAGCCGATAAATCCGGCGCCGAGCGCGGCTTGCAGTGCGAACAGCATGCTCTCCGTCTCGCCGGGCAGTTCGACGAGCGCGTTGAACCACGGCTCATAGGACGGGTCGATGGTGAGGATCATCTCTTCTGCCGCGCCGTCCGCGCCGCCAAACTCCGCTTCGATCAGCACGAGCGGAAGCAGGGCGAGCAAGACGACCGCGGCGAGCATCAGGATGTTTTTCGTACGGTTTTGCATCAGCGGGCAACTCCTTTCATGGTGCGTTTCAGCAGGGACAGCTCCTCCGAGTTGAACGATTGCAGCCAGTTCCAGACCAGCACGGTGAGCAGGCCTTCGCTGATCGCCAGCGGGATCTGCGTCACCGCAAAGATGCCGGCGAATTTGGCCAGAGAAGCTGCGAATCCGCCAGCTTCCGACGGGAAGGCGAGCGCCAGTTGGATCGACGTCATCACATAGGTCGAGAGGTCGGCCAGCATCGCAGCCGCGAAGATGGCGAGCTTGAGCTTCCCGGTCGCTTTCAGCACCAGCTTGAAGAAGAAATAGCCGACAAACGGGCCGACGACCGCCATCGAAAAGGCGTTGGCGCCAAGCGTGGTCAAGCCGCCGTGCGCGAGGAGCACCGCTTGGAACAGCAGGACGATCGACCCGATCACGCTCATCGGGAGCGGACCGAACATCACCGTGCCAAGCCCGACGCCGGTCGGGTGGGAGGAACTGCCCGTCACGGACGGCAGCTTCAGCGCGGACAGGACAAATGTAAACGCGCCGGCCAGCCCGAGCATCAGTTTCAACTGGGGCGCTTCTTTGGTGATCTTGACCAGCGCGCGCAGGCCCAGTACGAAGAACGGCAGGAACACCGCCCACCAGAACAGGGACCAGCCCGGCGAGAGGAAGCCTTCCATGATGTGCATGGCATAGGCGGATTCAGCAGAGTTCAGATAGAGGTACAAGGTCAAGGCAAACGTGACCAGCACCGGGATACAAGTGCGCAGTTTCATGTTGATTCATTTAGCCTCCGATCGTGTGAAAACCTAAAAAAGACCAATCCAGCGAACGTGGATTGGTCTCTGCACGCAAAAGAAAACGACAACACATTGTGTTGTGGCTCCGATACGTACACCGCTCCTTTCCGCGAAGGGTTGATGGGTGTAACAAACGAGGTAGGTCTCCTGGCTTAGGATCATCATGCTCATTCGCCTTCCCCGATCTGAGACCGAGTGGCTTCCGGAATGAGAACTCCCCATATACAGTGGCGGGACCGCTCGGGATTTGCACCCGATTCCCTGTTACCCCTTGCTTTCGCAAAGGCACCTGTTTGCTCACGATATTTACTTGTCCGTTTTATACTATTCGCAGTTGCCGACGGGTCTCCTGCCTACTTTTGCAATTCTTGTTGCAGCAGGTACAGATACGTATCCATCGCGTGGTAGCCGAGGATGTTGCGCGGCAGGTTGGGGTAGTCGAGCGAGTTCACTTCGTACCCGCTGTTGACCTGATCGTATCCGAGCTGGTGGAACGGCACGGTAGGCACGATGTCCGGCTTGTTGAAGATGCGGAAGCTGTTGGGCACGAGCAGGTTGAACGTCGCGGCAAACGTCGCATCGCCGGTCATCGGCGCGGCGAACGAGTACAGCTCCAGCGGGAAGCTGGCATGTTTGGCGGCGATCCAGATCGCGGTCAGGTTGGCGATCGCACCGCCGAGGCTGTGCCCGCTGACGGTGATCGTCGTGTCGCCGGGCAGCGTTTTCAAGAACTCGTCCAGCGTTTGCAGCGCCGTATCGCCCGGCTTGACCGCTTTCAATGAGCGGAACATTTCGGTAAACCCGGACTCGGTGCGCCCGCCGTTCGGCACATCGGTGAACTCGACATGGCGCGCCTCAAAGTCGGCCAGCCAGTCCATCACGCCTTCGGTGCCGCGGAAGACGATTCCGTACTGGCCGGCATCGGCGGTGGACTGCACGAGGAAGCCGATGAATTGGATCTCGGAGAAAATGCCCGCAACGGGGTCGCTTTGCAGGTTGGCGACGACTTGCCAGCCGGCGGGAAGGTCGACCGCTGCAGGCGGGTTGGTGTTTTTGGTGTCGAGTTCATAGGTGCTGTACGCGCTTTTGACCAGTTCGCCCCAGAGGATGGCGGTCGATATGGAGTACGTGAGAGTGCTCATCTGGATCGCTCCCTATTTCCAAGTTAAGTACAACTTGATTATACACCAGCCAGTTCAGCAAGACGCTGTTTGGCTTGTTCAGTATAGGCGCCGCCGTGGTAGCAGATCACCGTGTCGATGTCGAAGGGGAGGAATTGCTGCAGGGAGCGTATCGCCGTCTCCATGTCCAGCGTGAAGAGCGGCGACGGCCCATTCAGTTGGCCCGCCTCCACAACCAGAGCGTCGGCTGCGATCAGCGTCTTGCTCGGCGCGTGGTAGAGCGAGAGATGGCCGGGCGTGTGCCCCGGCGTGTCGATGACGGTCAAGCCGCAGGGCAGCGCAGCGCCGTGCGCGATGGCGGTGTCGACCGGTGCGGTGGGCGGATTTTTCAGCAAGGACAGGAAGGCCTGTTTCCACTCGGCCGGCACTTCCGGCGGCAGCGACGCTTCCGCCTGCGCGACCGCTTCGTCGGTCAGCTTGAGCGGGCGCTTGGTGCCGTCCATGTAGGGGATTTCGATCGGGCTGGCGAGGACTTCGATCGGTTGTGCAGCTTCTTGGAGGATCGTGGGCAGAGAGCCGATGTGGTCGAGGTCTTGGTGCGTGATCACGACCCGGGTCAATTTTTCAAACGGCACGCCGGCTTCCTCCATCGCTGCGCGCAGCAGCGACAGTTGGCCGGGGTAGCCTGTGTCGATCAGGATGGCGTTCTCCTCGTCCCAGACCAGTGTGGGGTGGATCGTGTTGACCTCCCCCATCATCGTGGCGCTGATGGACAGCATTTTGATGTGCATGCGGTTCCCTCCACTCTTTTGAATTCCTTATGTTTCCATATTAAGGTGCGAATTCCTGCTCCCGTTCATTCCGTGTTAAAATGGAGCTAATTTTCTAACAGACGGGAGCCGGGCAGCGATGAGATTCGTTTCGCAAGGGAAAGGGAGCGCGGTGCAGCAAGCGGCGGGTGTGAAGCAGGCACGGACGGCGGGGGCGGCGCTGCATCCGATTCTGCAGATGCAACAGCAGTTGGGCAACCGGCGCACGGGGCAATTGCTGCGCGGGCAGATGATGCAGGCGAAAATGCAGACGGCGCAGTTGATGAGGATTCGAAATACGGGCGAAGAGGTCAGCGTTGATGATTACCGCGTCTATGAGCTGACAGCGGCGAGGTGGCTGAAGGCGATCGCAGACGGTGAGGTCGAGGCGACACAGGAGGAGATCGAGGAACTGCAGGCGCTGCATGATTCGCTGCAGGATGACACGGGCAGTGAGTTCGATCCGACCGACATGCTGAACCCGGACCAGCAGGAACTGCTCGATCAGATGCGGCCGGTGTTTGAGGCGCGCGTGGCAGAGCGAAAAGGTAAGAAACTGCCGGGGAAAATGGTGCAGGGTGACCTGCTGGAGCATTACACCTCCACACAGTCGCACGACATGGAGATCGAAGAGGTCAACGCGAACGAGTACCACAAGAACATCCCGGCCATCGACCATCTGCGGGACCATTCGACGCACCTGTTCGTGCAGGACAAACTGCATCTGTCTGCGCATACGGCGAAGATCGAGACGTACCGGGCGCATTACGCAAAGCGCGGCACGATGGGAGCCAACCTCGTCAAAGCGATGGCGGCCGACGGCAAGCGCGGGGATCATATCCGCGCCCTGTTCTCAGATGCGATCAACACCGATTCCTGGGTGCATAAGGACACGTTGCAGACCATTTACAACAAAGTGAGCAAATATCGCAAAGATGACGAGATCTCTGAGATCAAGGACGATGACGATCTGATCGAGTTGGCGGCGAGCAACATCGCTTTCAGCGTGCCGTCCGACATCTGGGAGGCGTTGTATCAGGAGTATCTGAACGGCAACGTGCCGGAGAACGAGATGCGCTCCTACATCCGCCTCGATATGAACACCGACGAGTTCATCCAGGTGATGGCGCTGCTGCAAGACGTCGCCGCGCCGTGGGATGAGCGCAATCCGAAAGAAGACGACGAGGAGTACAAAGCGTAGCAGGTAGGCGCGGTTGTTGACATGCAAAAGCCCGGTTCCGTGAGGAGCCGGGCTTGTGTTGTTGCTGCCTGTGCTATTAGCCGCGGGACGGGAATTCGCCCTGCAGGCAGATGATGAAGTTCTGCGCGATGTACGGCTGCATGTTGTTGTGCGGCTGCGAGCCGCCGGTGACGTTGAGTGCGAGCGGGGACATCAGCACGTTCGGGGTGGGGTCGTAGAGATCCGGTTGTGGAGCCGAGCGATTCGGCTTAGGAGCTTGTGACCAAACATTTCCATTGGGTAAACTATCATTCCCGATAGCATCAACTGCTTGCGGGATATGCGTATGTGCAGGAATCTCTGTAGTGAGCAACGTCACGTTTTGAGAGCCTACTTGTTGACCCATGGTGCGCGGGGTCAATCCTTGTCCTGCGCCTTGGTTCATCACAGCGTTGCCCATCAGGTTCGGAAGCGCGAATGTTGTTTTGCCATCGCCGCCGTATTGAATCCCAAGGATGGCGAAGAGCGCTGTGTTTTGTTGAATCGACATCAATTGGCCGTTGCAGAGTGCCCAGCCTTTCGGTGCGAAATTACCTGCAAAGATTCGAATTTCACCGATATATGCGTCTGCCATGACGTGTACGCCTCCCTCTAATTGCGACTCGGGAAAATCCCCTGAATCGCGATGGCATAGTTCAAGACCAGGTACGGCTGCATGTTGTTGTGCGGCTGCGAGCCGCCGGCGGTGGAGATCGCTTGCGCGTCCATTTGTATCATCGTTGCAGCCGGGTCATAGACGTTGTCTGTGGCAGCCCACGCGTTGTTCAGCGGGGATGTCGAACTGGCCGGATTGGACGATGCAGAGACCTGATGCGTATGTTGCGGCATTTCGTTGATGGTCAATGCATGATTGGCCTCGCCTTGCGCGGTGCCAAGCGGAATGTTGCTGCTGACATGGATCGGCACACGGCCGCGGTAGTCTGGCAAAGCAAACGTGGTCACACCGTTGCCGCCGTAGACGGCGCCAAGCAGCGAATAGAGAGCCTGATTCTGGTTAATCTGCAGGATTTGACCTTCGCAAAACATCCAGCCACGCGGTGCATAGTTGTTGGCGAACAGGCGGATTTCGCCCAAGAACGGTTCAGACATGTCTTAGTCCTCCTTAAAAGTTGATCTTCGGCCTGTTAAGGCTGAGGCGGGAACATTCCGTAGAGCGAGATGATAAACGAAATCGCAGTCGTCGGCATCATGTTGTCGTGCGGCTGGTTGCTGCCTACTGGAGAGAGCGTCTGCGCGTTCATGTTCACCAGAGTATTGCCGCTGGTGGCCGAGAAGTTGTTGATAACCGTCTGACCCCATACCGAGTTGGTCGGTACATCACCTTCTACCAATCCGGAGTTCGCATTGGCGGTGTGCGTATGGATCGGCAACTGATTGGACAGCAACGTCACGGTTTCCGTCCCGGCTTTCGAGCCACGTGTATAGGTGGAGTTCGGATGCACGGCCACGCGGCCCTGCAGATCAGGCAGGGCAAAAGTGGTCTGACCGTCGCCTCCGTAGATTGTACCAAGCAGGGCAAACAATGCTTCGTTTTCCGCGATGCTCAACAGCTGTCCGTTGCACAAGGCCCAGCCTTGCGGTGCGAAGTTGCCTGCGAACATACGAATTTCACCCAAATAAGATTCACTCATTGGTTGTCACCTCTCAAAAGAATTTATCGGAAGGCGTGGCATCGGGTGATACCGCGCGCCATTCCATCAAGACATGATGCCCCGTTTGGTCTGTCGTCCGAAACCCGAGGCGTTCATAGAGCCGCAAAGCAGGATTCTGGGGCAGTACGCTGAGCCGAAGCGTCAGTTTCAACGCTTGAGCTTCCGCCTGCAGCTCCTGAATCAGCCAGGTGCCGATTCCGCGGTTATGAAACGCGGGAAGCAGGGAAATGTCCACCAGCACGATCGCTTCTGTCGTGCGACTGACCAAGACTCTGCCTGCATGAAAATTTTGAAAAGTAAGAATTGAGTGTTCTGCATCTGGGTATTGGACGGCATAGGATTGGCGCTGTGCATTCCATTGCATTTGCAAGAACTGCTCCTGCATCATAGGGTCCCAGCCCCAAGCCTGCAGTTCTGTCATCCTCGTGCTGGCGTACAGCTGATAGAGAAACGTCTCGTCTGAGGGACACACCGGAATTCGTTCGATCATAAGGCCTCCGAAACAAGTTCAAATGGTCAAATGTGGCTTGTAGTGGAGATTATACCATAAGCTTTTTCAGTTATCATCAAAATTTGCATAAAGGTCAATTTAAAACATGAAAATTTAGTGGGTTCTGTTTACCCAGATGCCCAGATATCTTATGATAGAAGTGTTCTTTGTTTTAAAAATGATGGGTGAATTATATAGGGGAGGTGACGGGGGAACGGGGTGTGTATGGCAGTGATTCTACAAGAGTTTGTCTGTTCAAATGGCAGCTCTGTAGGGAGGAACTTTATGCAGTTGAGTTATTTTTTTAAGAGATTTCAAAAGGTGTTAAGTTTATCACTTGTGATTTTGCTGCTCTTCGTTGCCAGCGGGTTCGGCCAATGGGCACCGCAGGTGATGGCGGCTACAGCCACATGGACCACAGGAGATGGGAAGTTAGGAACGAACGCTATCAACAACGTGGCGTATGGCAACTCCATGTGGATGATGCTGGGGGGGTTGGGCGACTATTCCACCTCGAGCGACGGGATCACCTTTACCAAGTCGCCCAGCGCGCTGGGCTGTCAGGGACTGGCTGCGACCTATACGGATAAGTGGGTCGTCGTCTGTGACGCGGGCAAGATTCTTACGTCTGCGACAGGTGCTTCCGGCAGTTGGGCACCGACGCCTTCCGGTGTCTTAGCCAGATTGCTTTCGATCGCCTTTAAGGAAAATGGCAGCAACGACATCTACGTGGCCGTAGGGGAAACGGGCGGCACGATCATCAAGTCTGCTGACGGAATTAGCTGGCAAAATGTATCGGTAGCCGCAGCGGCTGGTTTTTATGGCGTCGCTTACGGGGAAGGCAAGTTTATCGCCGTCGGTGAAAGCACAGGTTCAACTCCGGTGATTTACACATCGGTCGACGGTCAGGTATGGGAAATTGTACCAGACCCTAAACCTAAGCAAGTATTAAACAGCGTTGCGTATGGCGATGGCAAATTTGTGGCCGTCGGGTTAAGCGGGTATATTTACGAGTCAGAAGACGGCGTCACTTGGAACGAACGAGTGTCGAATGTCAGCAAAGACCTCTGGGCGGTGAACTACGGAGCCGGAAAGTTTTATGCGGCAGGTGCGAATGAGACGATTATCTCTTCGCAGTCCGGGATCACTTGGGAGACGGAGAATACTCCTGCCGTCGGCGGTAAGACCTTGAACGGTGTCGCGGTGATCGACGGGCGAGGCCTCGCGGTCGGGAGTACCGGGATGGTCAAGACTGCGGTCGCAGTCACACCCTCCCCGCCGGTCAGTTCGAATGCCACGCTGAGCAATCTGCAAATTACACCGGGCTCGCTCGCGTATCATGCGGCGACTGCCGACTATACGGTTGAGGTTCCGTACGGAACAACTACCGTGACGGTCACTCCGACGCTGCAGGATACTACGGCGAAGATGACTGTGAATGGTGCTACGCGGTCAAGCGGTCAGGCGACCCCGGTCACGCTGGATGCTGACGGTTCAACCGAAATAACGATCCAAGTGACCGCACAGGATAATGTGACGAAGAAAACGTACACGATCACAGTGAACGAAGCGTCTCCGCCGCTGATCAAGTTGGATAATCTGGCGATCAATTCGCCAGGTGGTCTGACGTATCAGCCCAATACCACCACTTATAACGTCACCGTTCCACATGGCACGCATACGGTGAAAGTCACGCCAACGCTGCCTGCAGTCGCCGGAACGATTGTGACTGTTAATGGCACGGCGACAAGCGGAGCAGCGGTCGACATCGCGCTTGATGCGGATCGAACGACTGAGATTACGATTCAAGTGACAGCACCGGGCCATACATCGAACCAGTACAAGATTATCGTGACAGAGGAAGAATTGATCAAACTGATCGACCTGGATATTGCGCCGGGAACTCTGAATTTTGATCCTGACACGATGAACTACACGGTATCTGTACCGGCGGGCACAACCTCTGTAGAGCTGACACCAACAGTGCCGGTGATCGCCGGGGCGAATGTGACGGCAAATGGGAACGCTCGGGTTGGTGGAAAGATCACGGTAGCTTTAGACTCGGGTGGTTCGACCGATATCGTGGTAGATGTTACAGCGCCGGGATATACGGCGAACCAGTACACGATCCACGTGACGGCGTTGCCACTGATCAAACTGGACAATTTGGCGATTGATGCGCCGGGTGGCCTGACGTTTGATCAAGACACCAAGGGCTATGCGGTGACGGTGCCGCA